>JACOEJ010000047.1:5434-27802 GCA_024998645.1 Nitrospira sp. | reverse complement strand
TCGGACCAGGGCGCGAGTTCCCGGGTCTACTGTCGCGAGGGCCGGACGAGCAAGAGGTTGAGAAGCCGTGGTGTGTCTGGCGAACTGGCGCCGGTGTGTATGTGGAAGCCTTATGCCAGGGTATGGAAGAAGCCATACGCCATGACTTGCCAGTTGCCCGATCGTTTCGCGATTATCACCACCTGGATCCGGTCTCTTGTTGCGAATGTGACTCGACGGATTTGGACGTTCGCTCCGTCTCAATCCGTCTCAATATCCCTCTGGCCGGGGGAGTGGTCCTGCTGATCATGGGAGCCAGAAAGGCATAAGCCCGTTCTTGCATTGTCTAGTTAGAGGGGGAGTCTGACCCCAATTGTGGCCACATGATGACATGAATACATTAAAGAGTGCAGTTTGCAGATGACTCAATCATCGAACATTATCAGAAGAAGCTCTGTTGTCGTGTGTGCCTTTTCCCGTCACGTGCGGAATGTGACAGTCGTGATGGCATGTCTGCTTTGCCTGTTCTCCGGACGTGTGCCGGATGTGATGGCAGCAGACGATGCTTATATCGCCGGCTATGCTGCCGCTGTGCTCCACAACGAGTTCAAGGCTCCCAAAGCATCGGTGCTTGTACAGAATGGCGTTGTCACAGTCGAGGCTGAATCGCTCGGGACCGTGGACCGGGCTAAGGTTCAAGCCGCCCTGGAAGCCATTCCTGGTGTGACGCGTGTGGAGGTCCGCGAGGGGCCCGCCATCGCCGACATTCCCTCGGTGTCTCCGCCGCAAGTCATCAAGCCGGAGACTCCTAGGACCGAGTCGAAATTTCTTCCTCGTAATTTTCTCTTTGCTCCATTCCATGCAGATCCACGCTGGCCGCATTTCTCCATCGCATCCCGTCGTATTTCGTCCGGCATCGAGCCAAAATCGACCGGTTCGGCGAATTTTGGCGAAACGTTTGCGCTCTATCGAGATGCGGCTCCTCTGGACGGCCAATGGGACATTGCCCTTCAGGCCGGGGTCTTCAGCATGTTCAATATGGACACATCGTCGAAAGATCTGGTCAATGCCGATTATACGGCTGGATTGCTCGCGAGCTACCGGACCGGAGCTTTTTCAGGCTTCCTTCGCGTGCATCATCAAAGCTCCCATCTGGGCGATGAATTTATTCTCAATAGCCGGACTCCGGTGAACCGGCTGAATTTGAGCTTTGAGGAAGTGGACCTGAAGCTGTCCTATGAGCTGGCCTCCTGGCTACGGGTGTATGGCGGCGGTGGCGTGCTGGTGGGGAAGGATCCGAAGACGCTCGGAATCGGCACAAGCCAATTCGGGGCTGAACTCAACAGCCCCTGGACATTGTTCAGCGGAAAGGTTCGTCCGGTCGTGTATGCCGACTTTCAGGCCAATGAGCGAAGTAATTGGGCGGTCAGTCGCTCCCTGATGGCTGGACTTCAATTTGAGAATGCGCGCATCGGGGATCGTAAGGTGCAGGTGCTGGTAGAGTACTTCAAAGGGCCTTCTCCCAACGGCCAATTTTTCACTCAAAATACCGACTGGCTCGGACTCGGCATCCATCTGTATTACTGATCTACTGTGGTTATGGTTTCGGCTTGGTGGATGAGAATTGAAGTCCGGCGAGTGGGTAGGGTGGTCGGTTCCGCGACAATCGATGCTCTGAAATCATCGTGACGAACCTAGTTGCCGGGTAAACCGGCAACTGCGTAGGTATGTGAAGCGAGCCGGGGTTCGCTTGCACGAGCTGACGGGCCAGGCTTCAAGGGTTCTCGATAAGTCCGTTGAAGCAGTGCGTGGATGTATGTGGGGGAAGCAGGCGATTCAGGCCGAAGCGATCGAAGTTGGTCGTGATAGCATGCGGAAAGAACACGATCGATTGGCTTGAGAAAAGGGAGTTTAAGTAAGAGACAGAAGCGCGCAATGATCTGAGTGGCACATCAAGCAGCCACTCAGATCATGAGCAATGAGACGGAGATCAGGAGAGTGGTGTCGCCTTGGTGCTGTCGGGCTGCATCGAGGCTTTGAGATCTTCAATCGCCTTCGCCACGTCGGTTTCAGTCGATCCAAACCGATCTCCCATCACCTTGATCGCTTGTTTAATCGCGATGGTCATTTTCGTAATCTGTTCTGCTGGTGTCATGCCGAATCTCCTAGGTTAATGTCAGCTACATTCCAATTCACTGCACTCGAAAATTATTGAACAACCGCTGAGGGGGGGCCCGCCCAAATAAGATAGGGGGGTTTTTTCAGCGCGTCCGCGCGAGGAAAATGTCGAATGGCGTAGTCGTATGCGTGCGCTTGTGCGCTTTGACAGGTCGGCGCTGACAGATGGTTGGAGATGACTTGAAAGTCCGCGTGATCATCTTCTCCGATCTTGGCGGTATAGAGCGCGCAGGAAAATTCTCCATCCCGCGAACATTGGGTGCTGATGACCAGGTGCGATCCGTCAGGGAACGTCATGAGGAGGTCAAGATTAGTTCGGCCCATAGGTCCTCCTATTGGTGATGCGGCTCAGCATCAGGCGGTGTGGGACGCGTGGGGGGTGACGTAGAGCCGGAGGCATCGACCGTCTAGGAGTGCCCCCTCAAGGGCGACGACGACCTTCAACGCCTGTTCGGCAGACGCCATTTCCACAAAGCCGTAGCCGGCTGAGATGTCGGTATTTTTGTGACGCACAATATATGCGCGGGCGACCGTGCCATATTTGTTAAACAAGTCGCGTAGTCCGTTATCGGACACGGACTCGGTCAGTCCCCCGACGTATACGACACGCTTTCCCACGATTCCCCTGCGCAGTTCTTTTGAAACACTGAGACGGTACGCTCAGTCGGCTAATGTTGGTCACGTGGTTCAAAATAGGCATAGACGAGCACTCCTGCTACGCTTGCCATATACAGCAGCGTGGCCGCTCCAAGGGGATTCTGTGTCAGCCAGTGCATGAGATGTTGCATCGGGATCATGGTTCTGTGCCTCTCGATCTGTCGATGAGCCGGCTATTCGGTCGCGCCGCGACGTCTCGGTCGGCTCTCTGCCGGCCGGTTGTTTCTTCCCTGTGATTTGCTTTCTTGCGCCGTCACCCGCGACCGTGTGGCCGGTCCGAATCCTGAACTGGCCAGTGAGGACACTTCCCGGCGTATGGTTTCGATGGAAGAGGACTGTTCGGTCAGTTTCGGATCGGTGAGCCCCAGGAGTTGCCAACGAATTTTCGGCTTCAACACGGCGCGGTTCTTCT
Source organism: Nitrospira sp. (assembly GCA_024998645.1). GTDB lineage: Bacteria > Nitrospirota > Nitrospiria > Nitrospirales > Nitrospiraceae > Nitrospira_D. The sequence goes on along the minus strand of JACOEJ010000047.1, from coordinate 24,576 downwards.
TTTTGCCGGTCTTGCGACCTTTCCACACTGTCGAGATTTTCATGGCGTGCTCCTTGTGCTGGGCTACGGGACTGTTCTCAGGGTCATACATCGTTGACGGCGCCGGTTCGACGATTGGTGTCGGTGATCCCCTATCGGGAGACAGCGAGACTGTCCCTCTGGAGAGAGGGGCGTAAGAGCGGTCAGATTACAGGAACGATCGCGCAGAGACGGGAGTGAGGGGAGTGAAGCGCGCAACGGGAAATGGAGCTCGTACGGATTGTCACTCTAGCACGTGGTTAGGCCTGAGTCAAACTGTGTGGTGTGGGAAAGACTGCAGAAACCGAATATGCGAGGGATGATATTAGGGCTGTCGTGAAGGGCTGCTTCCCGCAGCCGATGCCGTTCGGAGCCCGCTGGCGAGTCCGAGCAGGTATAGCCCGTAAATGAGCCACTTTGACGGGTCAAAGTCGTACCATTTGGGTCCGTTGCGGTAGTCACTCGGATACATGTGATGGTAGTTGTGGTATCCCTCTCCGAACGTAATCAACGAGACGAACCAGCTGTCGCGGCTGGAATCCTTTGTTCCGTGGGGTTGACGGCCCCAGATGTGGCAAATGGAATTGATGCAAAAGGTGGAGTTCAGGACCGCAAAGGTTCTTCCTACGCCGGCGAGCAGAAAGCATCCGATGCCGCCGACCAGGCCGTTCGCTATGAAGCCGATCACAAATGTCAGCGCCAGGCCGCCAAGCACGATGAGTGCGTAGTATTTGTGTTGCCAGATGGCCACCGGATCCTGCGCGACGCGGGAGGCATACTGCACGTCATCATACTTCCGTTCCGCGAAGAGCCAGCCGCAATGGCTATGCCAGAACCCCAGCTTCGCGTTGTAGGGATCGCCTTCCTGGTCGCATTGGGCATGGTGGCGAAGATGGTCTGCGGTCCACTTGATGGCACTGTTTTGTAAGGCCCATGCGCCTGCGATAAGCAGCGCGCCTTTCACCCAGTCGGGGCAATCAAAACTGCGGTGCGACATCAGGCGATGATAGCCTACGGTGATTCCAAGGCCGCTGATGAGGTAGAGGATGCCGAACAACGTCCAGTCCAGCCAGGAGTAATCGTAGAAGTAGGCATAGGTCGGGATCGCAAGGAGAGCCCCCACCACGATGGAGAGAAAGAGGACGACCGTCCAGCCGACATGGTAACGGCGAGCCAGGCGTAGTGAACCTATATCCGTCGTCACCGGTTGTTTTCCGATAGAATCCGCATTCGTCATGGCCTACGATAGCATAGATAGGCCACGATGGCGAACCGCTTGTGTCGCGCAGCGATGCGGGCGCGTCGGTGCCGGTTGGGTGCAAGAAGTTGACGCCTGAGGAGGCATGCTGTATGGTGTGCCTACATTGATCTCGCAGTAGTCCGGCGAATCACTGTTCAAACCATAACGGACTTCGCGATCGCATCGCGACCAGGTCCAGTTTGGAGCTGCATCATTCCGGTGCTCTCTCCCCTCGGTTCTCTGATCCCGTCATAATGCGATCAAACTGAAAGGATAGTGTAGTGGATACGTTTGTTCACGAGAGTTTTCAGGGTCTCGGCTTATCTGAGGCGATGTTACAGGATCTTATTAAGGCCGGGTACACGGCACCAACCCCGATTCAAATGCAAGCGATTCCGCCTGCGCTTGCCGGGCGAGATGTAATCGGGTGTGCGCAGACAGGCACGGGCAAAACCGCGGCGTTTGCCATTCCGATGATTGAACGACTGGCGGCGCTGCCTAAAGGCCAGCCCCAGGCACTGATTTTGGCGCCTACCAGAGAATTGGCGTTACAGATCCTTGCTACGATTGACAAGCTCGGGCGTGGACGTCGCATTTCCGCCACCGTGATCATGGGCGGCGCTGATATGCAGGCGCAGGTTCGCGGACTCCGGCAACAGCCGGACATCCTGGTGGCGACTCCCGGTCGATTGCTTGACCATATGTGGAACGGTACGATCAATCTGGCTCCGATCAAGATTTTGGTATTGGACGAGGCTGATCGGATGTTGGACATGGGATTTGCTCCGCAAATCAACCAGATCCTCGATGCGCTGCCGGTCGAACGGCAGACCTTGTTGTTCTCTGCCACGTTGCCTGCCGACCTTACCAGGTTAGTACAGGTCAGTGTCCATAATGCCGTGCGCGTCATGGTGAGCCCTTCAGCCACCACGGCCGATGGCGTGACCCAGGCGTTGCATCACACCACCCACGACAGTAAAGCGTCCTTGTTGGTGTCGCTCCTCGGACAAGAGCAGGAAACGGTGTTGGTTTTCACACGCACAAAACATCGTGCGGACAAGTTGGGTCGGGTGTTGGGGCAAGAGGGGCATAAAGTGGCCGTTCTCCACGGCGACCGGAGTCTCTCCCAGCGCCGTGCGGCACTCGATGGGTTTAAGCGCGGCACGTTCCGCATCCTGGTCGCGACGGATATTGCTGCGCGAGGGATTGATGTGGCGAATATCGGCCATGTCATCAACTTTGACTTGCCGAATTGTCCGGAAGACTATGTGCATCGAATCGGCCGCACGGCTCGCATGAAAACAACCGGGCGAGCCACAAGCTTCGTCACGTCAGAGGATGGTCTGCAGTTGCGGGCGATCGAGCAGTTGTTGGGACATGCCGTGCCGGTTGCAGCAGGGAGTGCAAGGCCGTCGTTGGATCCGCGTGGGCAGGGGCGTCCTGCACAGCGGCAAGCACGGCCGTCTCAAGGGCGTCCGTCAGGGTTTCGCGAACGCAGACCGATGAGCCATGGAACGCACAGACCGGCGCAGCCGATTCAAGGCGCCCCAGGCAACTAGAGCAGAGAGTGTGCGAATGGATCGCTCGTTGATCAATCTACTATTGGAAGGGAACGTCATGCCTGAGACGCAAAGCCTCCCGGTCAAGCCCAGCGCACCGTGGGTCAGAATTCCTGATGGAACCAAGGTGCGGTTGCGGACTGACAATCAGGAGGGTGTCATTGATGGGCTTACCGAACTCGTCACGGGGACCGGCCGGAATCCTGACGGTCGCACTCAGTATCGCGTCAATCTCGGGGATCAAGCGAGAACGCTGGTCGTTGAGGATGATCTGCTGGTGTTAGTGGATGCGGAGGGCCTGGCGCTGATTCTCAAACAGAAAGTGGAGTTCCGTCGACTTGTGACCCAGCGGTTACGGGGAGCACTTGGCGACGATCGGTTTGTCCGTCCTGCCTAAGGAGCGGCGCGGGCCGTCTATACGGCCCGCGCATGCTCCCGTGCTAATACAGGGGTGGCTGCGGCCCCCACTGCAAACCTTCCAAATCAGGATCTTCTCCTGCAGGAATTGACGTGCGGTCGTCTTTTTCACCTTTCCGCTGCGCACGTTTTTCTTCCTTTTCTTTCCGCTTCGTTTGAAGCGACTTCTCACGGTCCCGTTTCGCCATCGTTGTTTTTCCTGCGCGTGCGATAGTGTCCTCCTTGGTCGTCTCGTCAGTGAGATAGCGCTGGTATCGGCCGGAGCACAGACACGCAGCCGATTCTGTGTGGAGCCACCTATCTCACTCACGCAAACCGACATCTTGATAGGGTGCGGCGTGAAGGAGAGCGATGTAGCTGCCTCTCGGAGATCGTGATGTACCGTACCACGATGCGGAGACTCAGTCAAAGCGGCATCTCGATCGACTAGAACGTGTGCGGGAGAGTGCGTGGTGTCGGGGTGGACCGGAGGCGAAGTTTGAAAATAACGCGTCGGCTCTTCTCTCGATCCACTCCGGTCGCAGGATGGGCGATGAGATCTTGCCGGCCGCGGCCACTCGCCGACGTCAGTCGTTGGAAGCAAGGCGAGACGGTTGGCTCCGCACGGTCGATGACTTCGAGGCCTTTTGTCATTACACGGAAGGAGCGCTCCTGGCTCAATCGCAAGTTCATCGCGTCGTCGCCACGGTCATCGGTATGTCCTTCAATCACCACTGAGTCGATATGTGACTCAAGTGGCCCGCATACGAGGACGGCATAGCGTGGCATTACGTCGGTGAGAAATCGATCAGCCTGTGGCGTCAAGGTGCTTTTCCCGGAGTCGAAATTGAGCAGGTCTTCGGGGATGACGATTCGCATGAGAAGTGGATCATGCGGGTCGTTGTCCACGGAGAGTCCGAATTGTGCGAAGTGCTCGTAGAGTAATGTTTGAACATTGCTCGTGAGCGGCGTCGCGGGATCGGAGACGGTCATCTGGGGAGGCGTTGGGGTGTCGGTCGGAGCGTCCTGGGCCGCTTGTGGTGCGAGTGACGCCGCAAGGAGCAGGACGAAAATAATGGCGAGTGAGGTCATTAAGTCCATGAGCCCATTGGTCGTCGTGTGGGAAATCGTTGAATGGGAACCAGGGTTATTAGGGTACATGTTGAATGTCTTCTCAGTGGTTTAGAAAGGCAGGGGACATATCATCGTAGGCCACGGGACTTGTGGGTTCTGCTGTGTGTGATGACTGAAAGCGGTGCGAGTAGGTGTGTCGATGTGCGGAGTCGCTGCAGCCATCCTTGGGGTTGGCGAGCTGCCGTTCCCGTTGTGGGATGGGGCGTCTGAGTGATTCTGGCGGTCAAGTCATCCACCAGGTGATCGACCTCTTGGGGTGAAGAGAACCGCTGGGCTGGTGGCGGCTCCGATTGGTGAGGGATTTGCGTCAACGCGAGTGTGAGTTGTTGGATGAGCGGAGCGAAAGTTTTAGCGATGGCTTCGATCGGATAGGTAGCCGGTGGTGTGCTCTCGGCCTGTAGGTGTGCACGAATTTCCTGCGTCAGTGCATCCACCGATTTTGTCATCGCCTTCAATGGCTGGGCGAGTGTGTCGGTTGCCGGCTGCGCATAGGGGATGGGGGGCGAATGTTTCGATCCCTGTTCCAGCGAAGCGGGCCGACGAAGTGTTCCCGTCATTCCTTCGAGAATCTGTTCAAGCGTTTTTCTTGGAAACAGGTCATCGATCAAGTGGGTGCATTGCTGATGGGCTGAGAATAAGCGAAACATGAGCGGCTTCTCTATCAGGGTAAAGGCGGTTGCGCAGACGAGCCCGACGATCGAGGTCAGAAATTTTCCGGCGAGACCGTTGATGAGGCCTTGAATTCCGGCAATGCCGTGACCGTCGGCGTGTAGCTTGCTGAGGCCCACCAATAGCGCGATAAACGTGAGCAGGAGGCCGATCCCTGTCAGGAGGGACGGCACTTGTTGATACCAGGCCAGGTTCAGCTTTCCCCGAAAGATGGTTTCGAGCGAAAAGAGCTCCTGGGCGGAACGGGAACTAAATATGCGGGGTTCAATGTACCAGGCGACCTGTTCCGTCACGAGCGTCTTCCGATATTGCTTCCAGGCAGGGGATAGCCAGGGTTCTCGCTGAAACGTCGTATCGATGAGTTGAAAATCCTTCCCGTCCCGTCGGTCCAAGTGTGGCGGGGGGGCTTGTGTTCTGCTTTTCAAGGCTCCCGGAGGGTGGAGTGTCAAACCGTCCTGGTCGAGTTGCAGGCGTTCTTGGGCCAGTTTATCTAAGCATCGCGTCACACGAGCAAACGGTTGCGCGGTCTGTATCGATAACTGATACAGCCGGGTGACTTGCCAGAGGAAAAATATCGTCAGGCCTACAGAACCGTACCAGCTGACGAGAGGCGCGGAGAGAGCACCCAGGGGGGCAACGTCCTGGGTCAACAGTTGAATGGCATGCTGGATGATCATGGGGGGCATCATGTCCAACTTTCGTGCCACTGCGGTGGGTCGGAGATGCACGCCGATTCGTGTAGTTGTCGATGGGTTTGCGAAAGGCTGAGCATATTGTTCCCTCAGGGGGAACTTTCTGCCGGGTTCGGGGCCATTCGGGTCTGCTGTTCCAGGGCATTCGCAGTGGGAGTGTGCGCTGCAGAATCTTGGGAAGGATGGTGACTTTCAAAAAAAGTATTTGTGGGGAGAAGAGGGTGAGATACAGTCGGGTGAGAGGTTTCGATTATGTCGACGAGCACATCACGCGCTTCGATGCTGAACAAGTTTCGTCGGCACCCTCGAGTGCGTATTCCCACCCCCATTGCCTGTGAACTTGCCTGGCGTGATGAGCAGCGTTGGTTTGGAAAGTCTGTTCATGGTCCGGGTGTCGTGTACGATCTCTCTTTGCGGGGGATGCGGGTCAGTACAGAAGCTCCGATCAAGCCGGGCGATCAGGTGTCTTTGCTGGTTCGGCTGCCACGGCAAGCGGCTCCTGCAGAAATTGCTGTTGCCACGGTTCGCTGGGCGAAAGATCAGATATACGGACTGGCTTTTCAGCGGTTGTCGAGTACCTCCCATGGACGACTTCGAAGATACATGACGGTGTTCTCAAAAGGGGTCAGATAAGCGAGGTCGGCCTTGTCGAATTCCCGTGTTTCTATAAACGAGCCCTCCTCGCGGCGGCGCACACCGCGCATGCGTGTATCAGCCCCATTTCCGTGTTCCTATGCCTTGGTCGGACTGAAGAAATGGGCGACGATCAATCGGGGAGGTCTGGGAGTGGTATGCGATCTCTCAGTTGCGGGTGCCAGAATGTTAAGTGAGACAGTACTGGCTCCGGGTGATGAGATTGCGATCAGCTTACGATTGCCGCACCAGCGGGTGTCGACGTTTATCGATCGGGCGACGGTTCGTTGGGTGAAGGATTCTGTATTCGGGGTCGAGTTTTCTTTACTGTCACCGATCGCGGCTACGCGGTTAGGCAAGTGTGTCAATCGTGGAGCACATGCTTCGTCTCTGCTCCCAGTTGCCGGTACATCTGACCGGCGGCTTCGCTAGGTTTCGATTTAACCTGTAAGAATTGCACGGAGAGTGACGTCCCCCTCGGGTCTGCGAGGGCGTGGTCATCGACTGATTACTTGACGCCTTCTCCAGGCGTGGCAATAAATTGCTTGCGAAAGCCGACGACTTTGGCGAGGTACTCACGCGTTTCCTGATAGGGCAGATGGGCCCGTAGCTGGTCATAGACGGCAGGAGGTTGAAGCGAATTGATCTGGTTGATCGCCGCAGTTTGATCCTGAGCGAACGCCTTGTACACGTTGCGCGGGCCGGTATTATAGGCGGAGATGACGCAATACTCCCTGGCGATCTGGTTCTCGATACGTTCGAGCAGGGTATAAGACAAGACGTTGAGATAGGCACTGCCGAGTTCGATATTGTTCTCAGGGTCGAAGAGATAGTCTCGAGAAGGAATGGCGTCCTTGCCTTTGGCTTTTCGGTAGGCTTCACGTCCCCCGCTGCTGGGCACGAGCTGCATGAGCCCGAAGGCTGGTGCGGAGCTGACGGCGAAGGGGTTGAAATTGCTTTCTGTGCGAATGACCGCAAAGATCAAGCTTGGACTGACCTTGAACTGTTCGGCATACCGGGTGACCGTGCTGCGGTATTTTTCAGCCTGCCTGTTCGAGAAGTTGGCGACCATCTTAATTTCTGCGAGCAGGGCCTGTTTGGCTACGCCGTTCTGATCGACCGATCGCGGCTTGGCGTGGTTTTCGACCGTAAACGCCGCAAAGGCTTCCGCTTGCGCCGGGGTCTTGATCGCTCGCCCCTCCTGGTCCACAACCAGGCCGAGGAGGTAGGGCGGCTTGTCGCTGGTAAGCGTGACAGCTTTGTCGGAAAAGAGATCGACGGATCGAGGATCATCGGGAGTCAGGAGTGTGGTGACGAGGGCATTTTTCAAGCTGTCTTTAGGAGCCTTGTCGTCCAGTGTTTCAATCACGATTGTCCCGCTATCAAAGTCGACGACCGCTCGGCTCATATAGTTCTGGGTGTACTTGACGTATTTCTTCTGCTCCGGAACCTTTATTTCTTTCTCTCCCCATGTTTGGCGGACCCGACCGGTCAAGGCGGCCATGATGGTCTCAAAGTCGCGCTGCAAGGTTCGTATATCGCGCAGGACGGATTCAGGGTCGCGCTGATACGCGTCGGTGTGTTCCTTGATGACTTGCTTGGGATCTTTGCCTCCGGCAATGCTGACCACGGTTCTTCCCGTTTGGCTACCGAGCACCTTTTCGGCGCTTGTCAGGACGTGATCGGCGGTCTCACAGCCCGAAGCGGAAAGAAGCATGGGCAAAACGAGAAGCCTCGATAGCGATGCATAGGGATTCATGGCGCCAGTGTACCTGTTTTTATCGAAGACAGAAAGTGGGGAGGGGATTGCGGGGCCGCTTGTGCGCACAAGCGGCTCCGCATGAAGAGGCGGTCATCCTACTTGATGGCGACAGCTTTGACTTCTTTGTAGGACGTTTGACCGAGCAACACTTTCTGGATGCCGTCCTGGACGAGAGTTGTCATCCCTTCATCCAATGCACAGTGGAGCATGTCTTCGGTTCGGGCTTTCTGCTGGACCATGCGCTTAATGTTGTCCGATCCGAGCAGAAGTTCGTGGAGTGCCACGCGTCCTTTATAGCCAGAACGATTACACACTTCGCAGCCTTTTCCGCGAGAGAGACGGAATGTGTTATCGAGCTTAATGCCGAGTTTATCCCAGCGCTCGGCGCCATAGCCCTGCCGAAGCTCTTCGTATTCTTCCGGCGTGCCCACATACTGTTCCTTGCAGTCTTTGCAGATACGACGAGCCAACCGTTGGGCGAGCACGCCGAGCATGGCGTCGGCGAAGCTGAAGGGGTCGCAGCCCATGTCCAGGAGACGGGTCACAGTTTCCACGGCGCTGTTGGTGTGCAAGGTGCTGAGCACCAAGTGTCCGGTGAGCGAGGCTTCGATCCCGGTATCGGCGGTTTCTTTGTCGCGCATTTCTCCGACCATGATGACATCCGGGTCGGCGCGGAGGAAGGCCCGCATTGCGGTGGCAAAGGTGAAGCCGATCTTGGGCTGGACTTGGACCTGGCGCAGTCCATACTGAGTGATTTCGACGGGGTCTTCGGCGGTCCAGATCTTAATGTCCGGAGTATTGATGTTTCCCAACACGGAATGGAGCGTGGTTGTTTTTCCTGATCCGGTCGGTCCGACGCAGAGAATGATGCCGTAGGGTTTTTGGGAGATATCTCTGAGACCTTTAAGGTTGCGGTCCGAGAACCCCATTTTGTCGAGGGGTAATGGCTCGCTGGCGGCCAAGATACGCATGACGACATCTTCGTTGTAGCCGGCGGTGGGAATGGTTGCGACGCGGAGCTCAATTTCTTTCGTCTCGCTGAGCTTGAACTTAATTTTTCCGTCTTGCGGCTTGCGACGTTCGGCGATGTCCAGACTGGCCATGATTTTCAATCGGGACACGATCGCGCGCCGATAGCTCTGGGGAATTTTCATGTATTCGAAGCAATCGCCGTCGACACGAAACCGGACGAGTGTCTCGCGTTTTTCCCCGTAGGGCTCGATGTGAATATCCGAAGCGTTCTGTCGGAAGGCGTCAGCGATAATCTGGTTGGCAAGACGAACGATGGCGCTGTCGTTTTCATCCAGGCCACCCCCTGCCGACGCATCTTCCATGGCTTCGGCTTGGGCTTCCGTGACGAGTTCGCCGAGAATGTCTGAGACGTTTTCGTCGAGTTTGCGGCCTCCGCCGCTTCCTCCTGCATCGCTTTGGCCGGTGGCGGAAGCCAGGAATTGTGCGATGTCCCGCCGTAAGCTGACCGCGAAGCGGATGTTTAATCCGGGAAATGTTCGTTTAATGTCTTGAACCCGGTCAAGGTCGCCGGGATCATCAGTCAGAATTTCAATGGCGGTGCGATCACGTTTCAGCGGCATCCAATGATTTTTTCTCAGGTAGTCGACGTTCAGATTCTTGAGGAGTTCGATGTCAACCAGAGTGCGTTCGCTGAACTCGATGTAGGGACACTTGTAGAATTGAGCGAACGATTTGCCGATGTCCAGTTTCGGCACCTTATACTTTTCGATCAAGATGCTTTCGAGATCGCTGGTGCCTTTGCGGGCCTCAGCGAGGACGTTTTCCATGTCGTTCTGCGTAATCTTTCCGCTGCCGACGAGGTGGTCGAATTTTGTGGGATTTTTCTTTGTGGATTTCCGTAGGTTGAAAAATGCAATGCCGAGGGCTTTGGCGATCTCGGCGACCGACTCTTCGTCTTTTCTGGTAAAGCGGCTGCCGCTTTTCTTATTCAGCAGCTGGAGGACGCCCATGAGGTATTTATTGTCGGCGACAATGGGGTAGGTCAAAACCTGTTTGGTCTTGAAGCCGGTGCGTTTGTCATACGATGTGTCGTGCAGTAACGAGGGGTGGATGCTCTGGAGCTCTGCCATGTTGTAGGCATCGGCGATGTTCACGGGCCGGAGATATTTCGCACAGAATCCGGCGAGGCTCTGTTCGGTGATGGGGATCCGCACCTCTTCGACGCTGTCGACATGGGGCACTTTGGAAAAGATTTCTTTCTTGTCCGGGTCGAATGCGAAGAGGGTGAGATCCTCAGCGTCGAACAGGCCGAGGATATCTTTGTGCAGGTCGAGGAGAATTTGGTCGAGATCGCTGGCCGCATTAATTTGAGCGGTGATCTTCTTGACGTGTTCTGCGAACTCACCTTTTTGTTGCAGTTCCTGGAGATTGTTGGGCATCGGCTTGGACTGCATTCCTGATTCCTTCTTCGCTCAGCTCGTGTTCCGATGTAGGCGAGGTCTGCCAGCACCTGATTGCTGCGAGTGCCGGTTGTGACGCGGCGGTCTCTATAGAAAGTGAGTGTAGCCCAATCGAATGAGAAGGCAAGGAAAAGGCAAGTTTGTTAGGTGTGAATCAGGGTGCTGTCGAAGAGGTATGCATCAGTGAGAAGGCGGGGCCGTGTCGACGTGAGGGATAGCGCTACGGAGATGCTGAACGAGTTCAGCGGGAGTGACTCGCGTTTTGATACCGGTGCGCCGGACTTTTACTTCGACGACACCTTCGGCAAGACCTTTGTCTCCGACGACGACCTGGAATGGAGCGCCAATGAGGTCGGCATCATTGAATTTAACGCCGGCCCGATCATCACGGTCATCCCAGAGAACTTCAAAGCCCGCTGACTGCAGTTCGGCATAGAGGCGAACGGTCATCTCATTGGTCTTGTCCGATTGGCTGACAGGGATGAGGTGGATGTGAAACGGGGCAATCGGGTAGGGCCAAATAATTCCGCGGTCATCGTGATTCTGCTCGATGGAGGCTGCCGCGGACCGTCCGACACCGATCCCATAGCAGCCCATGACGGCGAGGCATTCTTTCCCTTGTGCGTCCAGAAATGTCGCGTTCATCGTCTGGCTATATTTAGTGCCGAGCATGAAGACATGGCCGACCTCAATTCCTTTGGTGGCTTTGAGGATGCCGTCTTTTTTCGGTGAGGGATCACCGGCCTGGGCATTCCGAAGATCGAGGATCTGATCGGCGGTAAAGTCGCGGCTCCAATTCGCATCGATGTAGTGGGTGTCGAGCTGATTGCCTCCGACCACCACGTTCTTGAGAGCGGGGACGGCCTGATCTGCAAATATTCTGATTCCTTTGAGGCCGACAGGCCCGGCAAATCCGACCGGTGCCCCGGTGGCTTTCTCAACCGTTGCGGGTCCCGCCAGTTCGATTTCAGGAACTCCCAAGGCTTTCTTGAGCTTGATTTCGTTGACCGCATGATCGCCGCGCACCAGCACGGCAACCGTTTCTTTTCCAGTCGAGTATAAGAGCGTTTTCACAAGACGGTGTGACGGAACCTTCAGAAAGGCCGTCACTTCTTCGATGCTGCGGCAATTCGGTGTGGAAACAGAGCGGAGAGGAAGGGGTGGGGTACTCTCCACGTTGTCCGGAGGCAAGACGTCGGCGCGTTCGACATTGGCGGCGAATGTGCCGCTCTCGGTATATACGACGGTCTCTTCGCCGGTCTCCGCAAGGACCATGAACTCATGCGAGGAGTTACCTCCGATGAGCCCGGTGTCCGCCTCGACGGCTCTAAATGTGAGGCCGCATCGGGTAAAGATCCGGTGGTAGGCGTCGTACATCTTTTGGTAGTTCTCGCGCGCGCCGGCGTCATCGCGGTCGAAGCTGTAGGCGTCTTTCATCAGGAACTCGCGGCCTCGCATCAGCCCGAAGCGCGGGCGGATCTCGTCGCGAAACTTGGTTTGGATTTGGTAGAAATTCAACGGGAGCTGCCGGTAGGATTTCACCTCCCGCCGGAACAGGTCCGTGATGATTTCTTCATGCGTGGGGCCCAGGCAGAAATCCCGTTCGTGCCGGTCTTTAAAGCGCAACAGCTCTTTTCCGTAGAAGTCCCACCGGCCGGTTTCTTTCCAGAGCTCTGCCGGCGAGGCCATGGGCATCAGGAGTTCCTGTGCTCCGGCGCGGTTCATTTCGTCACGAATGATCTGTTCCACCTTGCGGATGACCCGCAGGCCGAGAGGTAGATAGGTGTAGATGCCGGACGCGACCTTTCGAATCAAACCGGCGCGCAGCATGAGCCGATGGCTGACTGTTTCAGCCTCACCGGGGGCTTCCCGTAACGTGGGGATCAGGAGTTGCGATGTTTTCATAGGGTGTTAACGGAGGAAGATACGTTCGAGGTCATTCCAAAAGGCGAAGATCATCACGCCAACCAATAGGACAAGCCCGGCTTGCTGTGCAATTTCCCGCTGCCGGTCGCCGAGCGGTTTCCGCAGAATGCCTTCAATGAGGAAAAAGAGCAAGTGCCCCCCGTCCAGAATCGGAATCGGAAGCAAATTCAGCACACCGAGATTGATGCTCAGAATGGCGATCAGGAAAATGACACTGGAGGCACCCTGGGAAGCGGCCTCTCCTGAAATATTCGCAATCGTCAACGGGCCGCCGATGTTTTTACTCGAAATGTCCCCGACAACCATCTTGTAAAGTCCGATGGCAGTGAGTTCGGTCCATCCCCAGGTTGCGTCAAGCCCTTGGTAGACGGCCTGGAGAGGATTGTCCGCATGCATGAGCGAACGGCCAGGTCCTGAGATACCGATCTTTCCTACCTCCACGGCTTGGCCGTTGACGGTCGCTTTCTCTGAGCTTGGGGTGACGACCAGTGGGATGCGCTGCCCATTACGCAGCACATCAACGTGCAGCGATTTGTTCGGGCTATCCCGTACAATCGTCGTCATCTGAAGCCAGGTATAAATAGTTTGGCCTTCTATACCAATGACTCGATCTCCAGCCTGGAATCCTGCCGTGGATGCCGGTAGACCGTGCATGACGGAGGTGACCAACGGAGGGGTCTCCTCGACGCCGATCGTATACAGCGGCTCATCGGGTGAGGCCGGTTGGCCTTGGACGGGCACCGGGATGACAGAGAGGGGTTTTACTTGTGCCCCGCGTTTAATTTCCAGCGCAATGGCTTCCCCTTTGCTGTGAGCCACCGCATCCAGTAATTCTGTTCTCGTGGAAATTTCTTTCCCGTTCACCTTGGTAATGTGGTCGCCGATTTCCATGCCGGCGGAGGATGCCGGTGAACCCGGTACCAGTGCCTCAATGTCCGGGCTGAGGTCGCGGAAGGTCGGGACGAACAAGGGCGCTCCCGTCGAGAGCCATCCGGCAAAAATGAGATAGGCCAGAATGAAGTTGAAACCCGGTCCGGCTGCCACAATCAACACTTTCCCCCATAACCTCTGATGGGCGAATGATCGCCGTCGGTCTTCCGGGGTGGCCGCTTCCGTTTCGTCTTCGCCGAACAGTTTGACGTATCCGCCCAAGGGAATGGCCGAGAGGAGGTATTCGGTTTCGCCGACCTGGCGACCAAAAATCTTCGGGCCGAACCCGAGGGAGAATTTCAGAACTTTCACGCCCACCCAACGGGCCGCCAAAAAGTGTCCCAACTCGTGGAAGGCGACAAGGACGCCGAGTACGACCAGGAACCACCAGGCTTTTTGCATCAAGACCCAGAGGGTATCGGGGGACCAGGTGAATGCGAACATCATGGGTGTACTCAATATCTACAGGTGAAGGTGTAACGCCAGCATCAACTTAACACTCATTGCCCAATTTTCAAAACGATGTTTCAACGGGGGAGGGCATGGACCAGAGACTCCGCTTTTTCTCTGGCCCACCGATCGGCCTCCAGTGCGTCCTCCAGAGAGGACACGGGCTTTGGCGTATGGGCGTCCATCGTATGGCGGATGACTTCAGCGATCTCGGTAAAGCGGATGCCGCCGTTCAAAAAAGCATCGACGGCAATTTCGTTCGCTGCGTTCATCGTGGCCGGCATGGTTCCCCCTGTCCGGAGCGATTCGTAACCCAGGTTGAGGCAAGGGAACCGGTCATGGTCCGGTTTGCAGAAGCTGAGCGTGCCGATTTCCGTCAAATCCAGCGAAGGCAGGTCGAGCGGCAGCCGTTCGGGGTACCGCATGGCATAGGAGATCGGCGTCCGCATGTCCGGCAATCCCAATTGGGCGATCATGGAGCGGTCTTCATATTCGACGAGCGAGTGAATAATGCTTTCCCGATGCACCATCACCTCGATGCGGGACTCAGGAATATCAAACAACCAGCGGGCTTCGACGACCTCGAGGCCCTTGTTCATCAGTGTGGCAGAGTCGATGGTAATCTTGGAGCCCATTTTCCAATTGGGGTGCTTGAGGGCTCGCTCGGGCGTGACGTGTTGCAACTCATCCTTCGCCAGGGTCCAGAGGGCTCCGCCGGACGCAGTGAGAATCAGTCGACGGACGTCTTCAAGGCGATGGCCTTCCAGTGATTGAAAGATCGCGCTGTGTTCGCTGTCGACCGGGAAGATCCGGACGCCATGTTTGTGGGCTTCTTCCTGCATCAGCTTGCCTGCCATGACCATCGGTTCTTTATTGGCCAAGGCGATATGTTTTCCTGAACGGATCGCGGTGAGGGTGGGCACGAGTCCGGCGGCTCCGACAATGGCGGAGATCACCAGTTCGGCTTCCGGCAATGAAGCAACCTGAGCAATGCCTGCTTCACCGGACAAAATTTCAACAGGCAGGCCCGCGCAGCGCTGCCGCAAGGTCACCGCGGCAGCTTCCTGCGACACCGCCACCACTCGCGGGGTGAACGCGCGAATCTGTTCTTCCAGTTTGTCGATATTGTTGCCGGCGGTGAGTCCGGCAACGCGAAACTCATCGGGGAATCGCTGAACGATATCGAGGGTGTTCGTGCCGATCGAGCCGGTGGAGCCCAGGATGATGATGGTCTTCATAGCGTCTCCTGCTAAGGGAGCGGCGAAAAGCCGCAGACTAATGTCACATAGTAGTAGAAGGTGGGGGCGGTGAACAAGAGACTATCTAAACGGTCGAGCATGCCTCCGTGACCGGGAAGGATGCCCCCGGAGTCCTTCACCCCGACCGCGCGTTTTATCGCCGATTCGCACAAGTCTCCCACGAGGCCTGTGCTGGTCATCAGCAAGCCCAGTACCAGTGCGTGAAGCATGGTCAATTGGGGAACCAGCCATACCTGTGTCAGGAGGGCGACTGCCGTGGCCAGGGCCAATCCTCCCGCCAGGCCTTCCAGGGATTTCTTGGGGCTGATCGACGGGGCCAGGGGATGGCGTCCCCAGAGAGTGCCTGCGTAGTAGGCGCCGATGTCGCTGGCCCAGGTGACCAATGCGATAAAGACGATCAGCCATTCGCCTGATGGAAGTGTGCGTGTCGAAACCAGTGTGCTGAGTGTGAGTCCGATATAGAGGGGGCCGAATAGCGCGACGGCCGCATCGTGAAAGCGGGACGTGATGCTATTCGAGGACCAGAGCATTGCCAAGAGCATACAAGCGAGACTCGACAGCAGTATCGCGTCTATCGGAAGTGCCCAGTGGGGACGGACGATCAAGAGCGTCGTGAGTCCAAGCGCGAGTCCAGTCAGCGCCTGGTTGCGACGATCGCCGAAGCCCATGCGTGTGAGCTCAAGCAGGGCGATGGCTGCCCCGGTGACGACTAACAGCGTCAGGCCCCATGGAGGCAGATAGCGAATGATGGCATAGACGATCGGAATGCCGATGAGAGCGGTGTAGACACGCCGGGCATCGAAGCGGCGAGCCGGTGCGGAAATAGGCGCAACCGGTGCTGCTGCCCGGTTGCCATGTACATCTACTGGGCTGAGGTTGTCCACGTGCGGTTAGGAGGACACAGTGCTCAAGACCCGGCCGAATCGGCGTTCGCGGCGTTGATATTCGATCAACGCGAGCAGGAACTCACGTCGCCGAAAGTCGGGCCAGGGCGTTGAGGTGAAGTAGAGCTCGGTATAGGCCAGTTGCCAGAGGAGGAAATTACTGATGCGGGTCTCGCCGCTGGTTCGAATCAACAGGTCGGGGTCAGGAAGCGGGTGTGTGTAGAGATAGTGTGACACCAGCGTTTCATCAACCTGGTCGGGCTGGATCGTTCCCGCCTGCGCGTCTTTCAGCACCCCGCGAACGGCATCCACAATCTCGGCTCGTCCCCCGTAACTGAGCGCCACGGTCAGATGCAGTTTGTTCAGGTGCGCGGTTTCCTGTTCGGTTGTCCGGACCCAGCGTCGGGCGCTCTCGGGAAGCGCCTCGAGTCGGCCAATGGCGCGGAAGCGAACGCCTTGTTCAATCAAGCTGGCTCGCTCGGTGGAGAGATAGTGTTCCAGTAGTCCCATTAAAGCGGAGATTTCCTGCGTGGGACGGTTCCAGTTTTCTTGTGAGAATGCGTAGATCGTGAGGTGTTGGATACCCAGTTCGAGGGAGAGTGTGATCATCTCGCGGACGGAATTGATCCCTTCACGATGGCCGGCGATGCGGGGCAGGCTTCGGAACTCGGCCCAGCGCCCGTTTCCGTCCATAATGACGGCGACGTGTTTGGGTCTGAGCTCGGGCTCCAATGTATTGATCAATTCCTGCTCGGAAAGATGTTCGAGGCTGGATGAGGAGGGTATCCGTGGCATGAGAAGTGAGTCGATTTCCTTTCCGTGAAGACTCAATGGCAGGTGTCTAAAGTCTACTGACGAGGGTAGGCAATGTCAAACGCTATTTAGTAAAAGCCCTTGGTCTGTCAATAGTTAAGATGTGTTGCATTGCGGCTGCGGAAATGAATGGGCTATACTCCACGCTTGTTCCAATTACAGAAACAAAGGGGCTTGATTGATGGCTGATTCCGGGCAGCTCGAAAAATTCGGCATGACGGATCTGGAAGTGTTCCATGCCCTCGACCGGCTCAATGTCCGGGACGTGGATTATGCCGATCTCTATTTTGAGTCGCGGGTGTCGGAATCCGTCTCCATGGAAGAGGGTATCGTCAAACGTGCATCGAAAAGTATTTCCCAGGGTGTCGGGGTGCGGGCGACAGCCGGAGAAAAAACCGGATTTGCCTATTCCGACGAGTTGACGAAGAAAGATTTGGAAGTCGCCGCAGATACGGCCCGCTATATTGCCAATTCTCCCAAAGGTGATCGGAGTCTGCCCGTCCCGACACAACGGCGCCCGACGCGGGATCTCTATCCCGTCGAACGGGCGAAGGCCGAGGTCGCAACGGCGGACCGAGTGGCGCTGCTCAATGCGATCGATGCCGAGGCGCGGCGCTATGACCCGCGGATCAAAAATGTACTGGCCTCCTTTAATACGGAATATAAAATAGTGGCCGTGGCGACATCAGATGGCACGCTGATCGGAGATGTGCAGCCGTTGTCCCGGCTTCAAGTTACCTGTATCGCTGAAGAAAATGGCAATCGGCAGGTAGGATCCTTCGGCGGGGGCGGGCGGGTCGGATTTGAGTTCTATCAGGAAGAAAGTCGGTATTTGGGGTATGCCCGGGAGGCGGCTCGCGAGGCGATTCTGAACCTCTCTGCGGTGGATGCACCGGCAGGGGTCATGCCCGTGGTGCTCGGCGGCGGATGGCCGGGCATTTTGCTGCACGAGGCGATCGGCCACGGACTCGAATCTGATTTCAATCGGAAGAAGACCTCGGCTTTTTCCAACTTGATCGGCAAGCGCGTGGCTTCTGATGTTTGCACCATCGTGGATGATGGCACGCTCCCGTTTCGTCGCGGCTCTCTCAATATGGATGATGAAGGGACGCCCACCGGACGCACGGTGTTAATCGAGAAGGGGATTCTTCGCGGCTATATCACTGACAAATTGAATGCGCGATTGATGGGTATTCCGTTGACCGGAAATGGACGCCGGGAAAGTTACCAAAGCATTGTGCTCCCTCGCATGACGAACACGTTCATGTTGGCCGGTGAGTCGGATCCTGACGACATTGTAAAGTCAGTCAAGCGCGGGCTCTATGCCGTGTCCTTCGGCGGCGGACAGGTGGATATCACCAGCGGGAAGTTTGTCTTCTCGGCGAGCGAAGCCTATTTGATTGAGGATGGGAAAATCACCAGGCCGGTCAAAGGGGCGACGCTAATCGGGAACGGCCCGGAGATTCTGACCAAGGTCTCGATGGTCGGGCATGATTTGAAGTTGGATAACGGGATCGGGACTTGCGGGAAGGACGGCCAGTCTGTTCCGGTTGGAGTGGGATTGCCGACCTTAAAGATTGATGAAATCACCGTCGGCGGGACGCAGCGATCATGAGTAACCTGCCTCAACAGACCAACGGGTATGCGCAATTGGCTGCGGACGTGCTCGCCCGGGCCAAAGAGTGCGGCGCGACGGAGGCCGACATCGTGGTCGCCGACGGAGAAACGTTTTCCGTCCAGGTGCGTGTTGGCGTGGTCGATCGTTTGAGCAAGGCTCGGGAAAAGCGGCTGGGATTGCGGGTGTTTGTCGGGAAGCGGTCCGCAACGACCTCGA
The DNA here is from genome assembly GCA_024998645.1 of Nitrospira sp. Lineage (GTDB taxonomy): Bacteria > Nitrospirota > Nitrospiria > Nitrospirales > Nitrospiraceae > Nitrospira_D. The sequence goes on along the minus strand of JACOEJ010000047.1, from coordinate 5,945 downwards.
CCTCTGACTTTTCTGTCGACTCATTGCATCGCCTGGTCGATGAGACCTGCACGCTGGCAAAGGCGGTGGTGCCGGATGAGGTGTCGGGGCTGCCCGAGGCGTCGCAGATGGCGACCGACTGGCCGGACCTGGACCTCTATGACAGCACCAAGCTCGGGACCGATCAGCAGATCGATCTGGCGAAGCGGGCGGAGTCGGCGGCCCTGTCGGCGGACCCTCGTATGACGAACTCGGAGGGGGGCGAGTTTGACTCGTCGTCCGGCCGGGTCGTATTGGCCAACAGCCATGGATTTGTCGGTGAGTACCGCAGCTCGAGTTTTTCTATCTCGGTCTCTCCCATCGCCACGGATGCCGCCACCGGCGGGATGCAGCGGGATGCGTGGTATGAAGTGCAGCGCAAGTTCAGCCTGATGGCGTCCCCCGAGTCGATCGGCCAGGAAGCGGCGCGACGCACATTACGCCGTCTTGGCGGGCGCAAGGTGTCCACGAAGCGGGTGCCGGTGATTTTCGA
>JACOEJ010000047.1:0-5334 GCA_024998645.1 Nitrospira sp. | reverse complement strand
TCGCGGAGTGTGGGGGAGAGTCCATCGGTCGGACCCACCAATTTCTATCTGGTTCCCGGCACCAAGACGCTGCAGGAGATGATCGGGTCGGTCAAGGAGGGGCTGTACGTGACCGAGCTGATCGGGTTCGGGATCAATATGGTGACCGGGGACTACTCCCGCGGTGCCTGCGGCTTTTGGATCGAGAACGGAGAACTCGCGTATCCCGTCGAAGAGATTACGATCGCCGGCAATCTGAAACAGATGTTCACCGACATTGAAACGGTGGGAAACGACCTGGTGTTTCGTAGCCGGATTGCGAGTCCGAGCCTGAAGTTGGGCGAGTTGATGGTGGCGGGGAACTAGCAGGATGCTGAAAAAGTCCGCCAGAGGCGTTCTCGCTTCGCGAAGAGACTCAACGTACCGCCGCGTACGCCTCGCCTCTTCGCTCGCTGCGGCCTGGCTGGACGGTCTTTTTGAGCATCCTGATGGTATGTAGGGCGATGAGGAGGGGGCAGACCATGCGATCTCTCGTACGGGGCATGATGATCCTGGCAGCACTGGCACTTCCTGAGGCGGGTTTTGCCGTAGAGTTTTCGCTGACGAGTCCGACGATCAAGGATCACAGTACGATCGGCAATGACCATGTGTTTAATGGGTTCGGCTGCACCGGTCAGAATGTCTCGCCGCAATTGCAGTGGGAGCATGCCCCCAAGGACACCAAGAGCTTTGCTCTCACCGTGTATGATCCTGACGCACCGACCGGCAGCGGCTGGTGGCATTGGGTCATTTTCAACATGGCCCCCACCGTGACCTCGCTCTCGGCAGGGGCCGGCAAGCCGGACAGTCAGTCGGCACCCCAGGGGAGCATTCAAAGCATGACGGATTTCGGCCAGCCCGGGTACGGAGGGCCTTGTCCTCCGCCAGGCGACAAGCCCCACCGGTATATCTTCACCCTGTATGCGTTGAAAGTGGATCAGCTTCCGCTCAAGCAGGAGGCTTCAGGCGCGATGGTTGGCTACTATCTGAAGCAGAACGCGCTGGCAAAGACATCATTCACGGCCATGTATGGTCGATAAGAAAGAAGACATCGCAGGCAAGATCACGACGGTTTGTGTGAAGGGGTAACAGATGGCACTCGATTCTGAACTGGGAAAGAAAATGTTGCAGCTGATCACGTCGCGCTATGACGATCGGCATTGGCGGAAGAAGATCGAGAAGACGTTGAGCTTGCCTCAGTCCGGTGTCGCCGATCCGATCCAGCAGCAGCTATTCATGTATTTTAAAATCGGACTCAAGGCCTACAAATCACGCCGTGCCGATCCAGATGCGTGGATTATCGGCGGATACGCGACGAAAGAAGTGATCGATCGCGCGAAATTTCAGCCCCAACTCGTCGGTCCCGATCTGAAGAAAGAGGACATCGCATTTCTGGGGACCGACCCCGGTGACGACGTGACCGAGGGATGGTGGGATGAGATGCTGGTGCAGTGGTTCGATGTGCCTGAAGAAGAGAAGCCTGCCGAAGGTGAAGATGAGGGCAAGGCTGACGAGACCGAGTCTGCCGCCGCGACAGAGGAGCAATCCTCCAAGGCCTAGCTGGTTCTGGCCGCCGCACCTGTACTCGTGCCGAGCGGGAAGGAACTAGAACAGATCCATTTGAGTCGGGTATGGCGGGTCGATCTGCAGCGTCGGTGCTGCAGGGGCCGCGGCCGATGCGGACTCGGCCGGTTTCGTGTTCCGGTCGAGGAACTCTTTCAGCTTTTTGAAATCCGCTTTCAACGTGTCGAGGAGCCCACCCTGATGCAGGGCCGCCGCCGGGTGGAGCAACGGGAACAGCACAAAGTCTTTCATATAGAAGGCCTGCGCCTTGACCTTTGTAATGCCGACTTTCCGTTCCAGCAGCGTTTGCGTCGCCCAGTTTCCCAGCGTGCAGACCAACTTCGGACGAATCAGCTGAATTTGCTGCAGCAGAAACGGTTTGCAGGTCTCCACTTCATCCAATTCCGGATCACGGTTTTCAGGCGGCCGGCATTTGATGACATTGGCAATGTAAATATCGTCACGTGAGAGATTAGCCGACTGCAACAGGTCATTCAGAATCTTTCCTGCCGCACCAACAAACGGCTCACCCTTCAGATCCTCATTCGCTCCGGGCGCTTCCCCTACGAACATGATACTGGCATGCGGGTTTCCCACACCGAAGACGACCTGGCTGCGTCCCATCTTGGCCAGCTTGCAACGCTGGCAGTTATGCAGAGACTTGGCGAGATCCTGAAGCGGGGTTGTGGTCATGATAGCCTCGGAACCAGTTGGAGGCGGTATCTTAGGAAGGCCGCTGTGGGATGTCAATGCGTCAGGATAGGAACAGAACGTATGGGGGATTATACAAAACCAGCACAGGCATCACGCTACTCCACTCGGTAGCCCTTAGCGGCCAGACAGGTATCGCGCATCGCGTTGATGGTCGAGAGCCCGTGCAGCGCACGCGCATGGTCGGCGGGACTCTGAGGGCCTGCGCCAAACGGGAAGGGAGAGTTCTGGCTATAGAAATGTTGTTCGTTAGCCAGCCGGGCTTTGTATTCACACTCCATGTAATCGCGGTCCACGTCGGCCCGGTTATACCCGGAGGGATGGCCGCCACGGTCATAAGGATTTGGTGCGCAGCCGGATAGGCCGACCAGCGTGATTCCTAAGGCAAGCATGGCCTTGGTGTGGGCGATCATCCATTGATACGTATCAGTTGAAGGAAGATGGGGTCAAGATGGGGAGCCGGTGATGGCGGTGACGCATCGACGTGCGCTGATGACGGCACTCTCACTGGAGGTTGGCCAGCCGGTATCGGTCCATGAGCCGGCGACCAGCAAGTTCTGCACGGGGCTTTGCTGAATCGGGCGGAGTATCGTTGACCCCGATGTGAGCGACAGTGCTGCCCGCGGGCGGCGATGGAGAGCGGTTGTGTGCAGCGGTATCGTCTGGAGAGCAGGGAACAGGCGCTGGAGTTCCTGTTTGGCCAGGTCGATGAGATCGGCCTCTGTTCGTTCAATAAACGGGACATCGCCGACCACCGACAATTCGAACAGGGCGGATGAAGGGTCCGCAGTCGACACGGTGACAGATTGGAATGCCTGTCCGGGCAAGAGCACGAGGCGGGGAGTGGTCGCCGGTGCTGATCCAGTGAGATGAACGGATATGGCGGGGAGATCCGTCAAGTCGCTCAGCTGTGAGAAATATCCATAGCGGGTGAGCAGCCGATCCGGGAGGAGCTTCAGGAGCGCGTGATGCGGTATTCCAGACAGGTACCAGGTTGCCTGGATCATGTGCCCATCGCTCAGGCGGACATGGTCGATGCGATGCTGGCCAAATTGAATGTGGGGGAGGTCTGTTTGTGCCAGCACCTGCGTGCCCACGGTTGATAAGGCGGCTTTCAGTTGGTGATGCAGGCCTTGGAGTTGCGAACTGCTGAGTCTGGTGCAGGAGGATGCACGCGCATCGGTGAGAAAGGGAGGCGTCAGGGCTCTTGCACAGGAGGCGGCAGAGAGATCGGTCAGTGCGTTGCCTGTGAGGAATCGGACGAGGGGCGACCAGATGTGGTCACGTGCTGATCGGCTTTGACCGATCGATGCCAGCCAGACATCGGCGGTACGCTGGTCCAGGGTGGTCGGGGCAGAGATCTCCTGTTCCCAGATTCGTTCGAGATAGGAGAGAAGTTGCCAGCGATCACTCCAGGACAGGCCGCGAAAACGAACGAGTCCGGCGATCCAATGGAGTGACCCGGGAAGCGCCGTCGGCCTGTAGGAGACGATGCGTCCGTCAGGCAAGAAAAATTCAAGAGGGGAGGCCGGGTTTCGTGCCGGGGGCTCCAACCCTGGAAGGGTACCGAGCAAGGTTTGTATTTCTCGATGGCAGCCGAGGATATGCTCAGACGCCGAGAGATCGTCTGCCCAACTGGGGTGTTCGATGAGCGTCAGATGATATCCCTGCCGGGCAAGTTCGTAGGCCGCGACCAGGCTTGCGAGCGAGGTGCCGAGGATGACAACAGACTCTGCGGGTGGAGTGGTCACGAGAATCGGGAGCGAAGCCAGATTCCTGCGGCAATCGCTAGGCGATGACTGGTGGGAAGACGAATGCGTGGGCCGAACACCTGGTACTCGGAGGCTTCGATCTTCTTTAAAATTCGGGAATAGACCCCGCGCATGATCTCTGCAACCGTTAGGGCGCGGCGCTCATGCGGCGGGAGAGCCATCAGTGCGGACCGGGCTTTGTCATAGTACTGCCGGGCGCGGGCGGCTTCATACTGCATCAACTTCTTGAACTCCGGTGAATAGGTCTGTTGCCGCAGAGCTTTTTCCGAATATTTGCAGACTTTCAGGTCTTCAAGCGGGAGGTAGATGCGGTTTTGCGCTGCATCGGTGCCCACGTCCCGTAGAATGTTGGTGAGTTGGAAGGCCATGCCGAGATCCACGGCGTAGTCCTGTGCCCGGGCTGAGGTTGCGCCGAAGATGTGCAGACAGATGAGACCCACGACAGATGCGACGCGATAGCAATAGGACGACAGCTCGTCGAAGGTGACGTAGCGGTTGTTATGCAGATCCATCTCCACGCCCTTGATCAACTCCTCAAAATAGACCTTGGGAATCGAGAGCGCTTTCACGTGGTGCGCTAGGCTGATGGTGATCGGCCATGTCGGCGTGCCGTGATAGGCGGCGTCCAACTCCGTGCGCCATCGGGCGAGCTCTTCCTGCGGCTGACTGCCGGCGGGCGGCTCATCCACCGCACTATCGACCGCTTTGCAGAACGCATACACTGTATACATCGCGCTGCGGCGTGCCTTGGGGAGAAAGAAAAATGAGTAGTAGAAATTGCTGCCGCTTGCTTTCGTGACTGCGGTGCAATAGGCCTGAGCTTCATCGACAGTCATGCGCGAGACTCCACGGAGAGCGCAGAGGTCGTCAGGCGGACGGCCTCTGCAGGGTTCAAGTGATGCGATGGCCTCGGGTGAAGGATGGTTGCGAGTAACTCCACGCCGTCAACGAGCCGGGGGCCAGGACGGCTGAAGTAGGAATTGGCATCGAGGACATAGGTCTCGGGCCAGCGGGCGAACTGCGTGGACCAGGGTGGACTCGTGTGTTGAAGGCGGCTGAGTTCATCCAGCGTTCGTTGAACGGAATACCCGCAGGGCATGATGAGCAGGATGTCCGGGTTTGCGTCCGTGACTTCCTTCCAGGTGGTTTCACGCGATGGTTGATCGTTGCGGCCAAGCACATCCTCTCCGCCTGCGAGGGCCACCATTTCAGGCACCCAATGCCCGGCAATATAGAGAGGGTTGAGCCATTCCAGGCAGACCACGCGCGG
>JACOEJ010000046.1:27622-28745 GCA_024998645.1 Nitrospira sp. | reverse complement strand
TCCGATCAAACTGTCGGCCACGCCCTGGTCCGGCATGGCACCGACTCCGCCGGCGCCGCCATGATGCATCACCTCGGCCTCCGGCAGGAGAAACAACCGGTGCCCCGCGTCCCGCAGCCGTCGGCACAGATCCACGTCGTTGTAGAAAATGGGAAAGCGCTCGTCGAAGAGCCTCTCTGACGCAATGACTGACCGCCGCAGCATCAAACAAGCAGCCGGAGGCTGTTCGATTTCTGTCACGACATCGAAGGGCTCATCGAGCATATAGAATTCGCGCACCCACCGATTACGCGGGACCAGATTCCGCAGCAACGTTTCGGACCACAGGACGGATGACCATCGAGGTAATCGCTTGTGATACCGCTGCAGCGTTCCGTCAGGATTGCGCAGCACCGCCGTTACGCCGGCTCGCTGTTGATCGGCATCAAGAAACCGAACCATCTGTTTCAGAGCCTCGACCAGCAGTTCCGTGTCGGGGTTCAACAGCAGCACATACCGGCCTTGCGCACGACCATAGGCTTGGTTGTTGGCTCTGGCGAACCCGACATTCTCCTGATTACGCACCAGTTCGACCTGAGGAAACCTGTCCGCCACCAATTGAGCGCTTCCATCGGTGGAGCCGTTATCGACCACGAGCACTTGCGCCGCAAGTCCACCTACACCGGCCTCAATGGAGCACAGGCACCGGTCCAAGAGAAGCCGCGTGTTCCAATTCACGATAATAATCGAAACATCCATCGGGCTTTTGTGATGCACCCTGTCCACCTTCTTATGACCCCCACAACATGCGTAAGCGAAGCGACTCGCGCGACCAGAGATGCCATCCATACACACTGACACCGGCCAGGCCGCACAACGCGCCCAGCCATTGTGCGATCCATAGCGACGGCACGGCCTGACTGAGCGCGACACCGCACCCCACCAAGGCCACCAGACCTCCGGCCCATCGTAACGGTTCAAACGCCGACGTGACTTCAACTCCCAGGATTTGCACAGTGGCCCTGAGATGCAGGCCGAGTCCCACCAGAAAGGTCAGCGCCAATGCCCACGCCGCTCCGACCAACCCCCAGGCAATCGTGAAGGGAATCACCGTCGGAACATAACAGGCGCACATGACGGCCCA
>JACOEJ010000046.1:13579-27522 GCA_024998645.1 Nitrospira sp. | reverse complement strand
AGGCAATCGTGAAGGGAATCACCGTCGGAACATAACAGGCGCACATGACGGCCCAGATTTTTGTCTGAAGTTCCGGACGATTGGCTCCACAGTGAAACGCCGCCATCACACTGCAGAAAGCCGCCGCGATGGCAAACAGGCACAACACCCGCAACGGCTCGACCGCGGCCGACCAGGACGGACCGAACACAAACGGAACCAGGTAGGGAGCCAGGATAGCGACGGCCATCGCACTCGGCACCACGAGCATGCCGGTCAGACTCATTTGGAGACTCAAGGCCCGCAATACTCCGGCCCGGTCTTTCTGCATGAGTGCGTAGGTCGGCAGGCTGATCTGAGAAATCACCGTCATGGCCCGGATGCCGATCATGGTTGGAATCGCCATCGCCAACTGATACTGACCCAACCCCCCGACTCCCTGTAACCGGCCGACCACAAAATCTCCACCGCTCATGACCGTAAACAGAAACCATGCCGTGACGTTCTGATACCGGCCATAACTCCAGAGGCTCTGCAAGGCCGTACGATCCAGCGACCAGCGGATGCGGCAGGGCGCAATCCAGAATGAGAGGAGCGAGCCGAAGAGAAAGGCAACCAACTGTCCCCCCAACAACGCCCAGGCACTCTGCCACCACCAGACCAATCCTATTGTGACTGCGGACTCTACCAGGCGGCGGCTGAGATCGAACGACACACGCCGCCGGAGATCCAGTTGCTTGAGCAGGACGAACAACGCCGGGCTGTGCAGCGATTGTAAGAGAACGCCCACTGCATGAACCCGAAGAAAGAAGCCCAGCTCTGGAATTCGCATGCTATCGGCAATGACCTCCGCCAATCCCCAGAGACCGACGGTCAGGATAAATCCCCGAATCACCGACAAGGTCCAGGCCACGCGCAGATCTTCATCCGTCAGATTCGGCTTGGCGATCACCGCCGGCTCAAGACCCAATTCAGAAAACGTCTGAATCGCCAGCAGGACGGCCGCAGAAGCCGCCATCAGCCCGAAATCACCCGGCAGCAGCAATCGCGTCAGGACGATGAGCTGGAGAAACCCGATCCCCTTCTCTACGACAAAGCCGGCCATCGCCCACCCGCCGGCTTCCAAGACTCGATGACGGATTCGCACTGCGCCAGAGGTAACCGGCTCATGATTCGATGACATCGCCATCACGCACACACCCGTTCACGTAGCGGCTCCACAGGGAGAATCCCGAAGACCCGTTCTAATTCTACGGCTCTCGCCTCCCAGGTATGGGCATCCAAAACAGCTGCGCGCCCGGACTGTCCCATCCTGCTTGCCGCCGCCGGGTTCTGGATGAGTCGGCACAATCCCTGCGCGAGGGCACGCGCATCGTCACTCTTCACCGATACACCGGCACCCAGTGTTTCCACGAGATCCCCATAGCCTTCTCCTGCCGTCGCCACCACCGGCCTCGCACAAGCCAAATATTCCCAGAGCTTCATGGAATCACCAGGATAGAAGCGAACAGGACGATGGAGCACAACACAAAGATCGCTCGCTCCGATCCACCAGGGGACCTCGTCAAATCCCACGCGCCCGACGAACGATACAGCCTCTTCCAGTCCCCGTTGCCGCACCATGGCTTCAAGTGCCGGCTTGGTCTGGCCATCGCCGACCAAGAGGAGCATCGCAGTCGGATGTTCACGCCGGACGAGCGCCATCGCTTCCACGAGAGTATCCAGCCCATGCCACGGAAAAAATCCTCCGACGAATCCTATGTATGGGCGATCCTGACTCAGTCCCAGGCGACGGCGGGCCTCGACCTTGTCACGCGACACACAGGCAGAAGGATCCACCCCGTTTCGAATCACACGGCACCGGGCCGCCTCAATTCCCCACTCGCGTTGCATCCATTGCGGAATTTCCCGACAGACACTGACGACGGCCTGAGCCTGCTGTGCCGACAGACGCAAGGCCCATTGCACCAGGCCACGAATCGGAGCCCGCCCCCACAGACCGGTCAATTCCTCGGCCGGCAATCCATTCACGAACAGCACGTAGGGACAGCGCAGCACCAGGGAGCACCACAAGGGGGCAATCTGGCCGGGCGAGTCGAACCACAGGATGATCTCCGGCTTTTCCCGCCACATCGCCCGGAACAGAGCGACCGCCGAGCCAACGAGATACAGCAATGGTCGGATAACCGAGTACCGCAACACCCGCACCCAGACCGGGCGCGCGCCACCTAAAGCAACCGCCTCGTCCATCTCAATCCTGGGTTTCGGCGCCACCACACGTACCGCATGGCCTCGAGCTGCAAGGGCGCGCACCAATTCCACCACCTGACGACTCCCGCCGCCGGCAACCCCCAACTCCTCATCGCAATAGACCAGAATATTCATGCTACCTATGAGACAACTCGAAGCGATGGTGAATCGCGCCTGGCCGTCGTCACACCACGGTCTGCTGTCGACCGTTGCCAAAATGCTCCGGTCCAGTCGATGAGTTGAATCGGATCTGTAATGCCCTGAGCCAGACGGAAATCTTCAATCGCCGCACGACAGGTCGGCAACCCGTAGTCATCGACAATCACAAATCCCCCCGCCGACACCTTTGGATACAGCGCGACTAACGCTTCCATTGTGGATTCATACAAATCTCCATCGAGCCGCAACACCGCCAACCGTTCAATCGGCGCCGTCGGCAGCGTGTCACGAAACCATCCCGGCAGAAACGCCACCTGATCGTCCAAGAGGCCGTATCGTGAAAAGTTCGCCTTCACCTGTTCCATCGGAATAGCCAACTCGGCGTACTTCCAGAGGGTGTCGCCCTCATCGACCGGATAACGACCCGGATCAGGCGGAGGCAAACCCCGGAATGAATCGGCCAGCCAGACTTTCCTGGATGTATCGCCGTAGGCTTTGAGAATCGCGCGCATAAAGATCGACGAACCGCCCCGCCAGACACCGGTTTCGATGAGGTCTCCGGGAACACCGTTCCGGATCACAGCCGTGACGCAGTTCCGGAGATTGTCCAGCCGCTTCAACCCGACCATCGTTTCCGCTTCAAGCGGCCAATCGCGTCCTTCCTGGCGGGCGTCGGCTCGGTCCGGCTCGACATGCACTAACTCCAATTGCGCCTGGCGCACCAGAAGCTGCAGCGGTCTCAACACAATACGCCGCCATCCGTTGAGCGACGTCGCTATCGGACGGTATTTTTCCCGCCAGAGCATTCTGGTCAGACATTGCTTCATCAGCTCCAGATACAGCTCCTCGGGCGTCGTTCCACTTGCTGGTTCGGTCATAGGCTGATTCATGCTCTCTCACCTGCATTGTTGATAAGAACTCGTCGTTGACTCTGATGATGGGGAGCCATCTGCCCGGCGAGATCACGCAGCCCTCGCCCAATCGCCTCCCATCCAAACCGCTTTTCGACGAAGAAACGGCCGTCGATACCCAGCCGGCGGGACTCCTCAGGCCGATTGAGTAACGCCATGATGGCGCCAGCCAGAGGCTCAGCACGATCCGGCTCGACCAGAATCACTCCGTTCGATTGCGAAAACAGCGCGGTGACTGAAGGAATCGCGCTGGCGACCACCGGTTTTCCGCAGGCCAGATAGTCGAATATTTTGACCGGCGAGGTCTCCCCCCGGTCCCCGCAGAACGGCGCGACACAGACATCCATGGCTCCGATCAACAGCGGAACGTGCGCGTACGGAACACGACCGGTCCAGGTGATCCAGGGAGAGAGGTCTCGCTGAGCGGCCTGCTCACGAAGAACCGTCGCCTCCTCTCCGTCCCCGACCAGTAAGAGCCGCACGGACGAACGCCTTGCGTGCAGGCGTTCAAAGGCCTCTAGCAGCGTCGCCAGTCCTTGATACTGATAGAAACTTCCGACAAATCCGATGTACTCACAGGCCGGGTCCAATTCCGCCTCTTGCACACAGCGGCTCCTCTCCCTCGGATAAAACAGCGACACGTCCGACCCGCTCGGCAGCAGCGCCACATGATCAGCCGTCACCCCGTACCGTGCCTGCACGAGCTGGCCTAATCCTTCCGTCAACACGACCACGCGATCGCACCGGCGAAGCGCGAAAGAAGCCAGGGCATGCGTCAAGCGGCCACGCCATCCATCGACACCCCACGGGGGAACCGGTTCTCCGTTCACTTCGCAAATACAGATTGCGCCAAAGACACGCGCCAGCAGCAACGGGTGAGGGCTTTCCATCCAGCGGTAGTACACCACCGTCGGCCGCTGGCGGAGGCCGCGCCAGAGGCCTGAGAAGAACGCCAGCACCGCGTAACTGATCGGTCGAATGACCGATCCCGGCAGCATGGGAATCGGCACGACCCGCGATCGCCTCGGCACCAAAGCCGAACGATACCTCGGAGCAAACACGGTTACCTCGTCGCCGACGGACACTACCGCATCGGCCAGCGCCCAGATCCGCACCAACCCCACCGGATCAGTCGGCGCATCCGGTTCATGCCAGTAGCAACACATCCACCAGTTCATGCAAGCCTCGGCTCACCGGCAACCGGCTCTTCGGCCTTCGACAATCGCGGCAGAATCATCACCAGCCCTGCGCACAACCAGAACGGTTCCATGATTCGGATAATGATAAAGGTGTTTGCCCCCACGGCATGAGCCAGCAGCGCAACAAGGCCGAGCCAGACGCCTAACGTCAGTCCCTTCGCAAACGGATCGTCTTCCGTTGCATAAATCCTTCGAGTGCTCAGCCACAATCGCGCGGTAATGACGATGAAGCATAGAATGCCCGCCAGGCCGGTCTCACCGATAATCTTGACGTACTGCGCGTCGGCCCAGGCATAGCCGGTAATCCCGCGGCCAAGAATCGGATTGTGCACCCAATCCTGCAGCACATAGGCCCAGGACCGGAGGCGCTCCGACGTCGACAGATCCAGTCCCACCTTGCCGACTTGAATCTCTCCTCCGTACTGGCGACCAAAGAAGGTTTCGTTAATGCGAGTCTTCACGTTGTCCGGGGCGAAGAGCGGCAAGAGTGCCATCGCGAGCAAAAGCAGGACGACGACTCGCGGCTTTCTCCACTGAGACACTCCGACAGCCACGACCAGCACCGCCCCGGCCAAATAGGAAGAGCGTGAGAGTGTGGCCATCAAGGCCAGCAGCCCGCATCCGCCCAAAACCAGAAGCGCGACGCGGATCGGACCGGTTTTCATGTGAATCAATAATCCCGTCACAATGGCGAGGAGAAACACGAGATAGCCGCCCAGCGTATTGGGCTCGCCGACTTCTCCCTCAAACGGCGCCGTCGCCCGTTGTCCACTCGGAATTTGATAGATGGCATAGAGACTGATGATGAAGCCGGTGATGAGCAGCGCGGTCACGAGTCCCACGACCTGCTGCTTGGATGTCACGTGATTCACCACCATGAAATACACGAAGAAATATTCGAAGTATTTCAAAACGAAAAAGAAGCCCGTAACCGGCTGCACCCGACCCGCCATCACACCCATGAGCGTCGCAACCACACAGACAATCATATATGCAGCAATGGGACGATTCAGGGGCGTCTCACGAAACAGCCCGAGCTCTCGGTACACTACGGTTTTGACCAGCCATCCGAAACCGATGATGACAAGAAACACATCGTCCAGTCGAAAGGACAATTCCCGAACCCCGACGCCACGCCCCTCTACACGGCCAACGGCAATCTCCGGAGAGAGCAGCATGGAAAAGATAAGCAGATACAGCGCTGCAGGCACCGACGTAAACGCGATGACGACGATAAAGAAGCCTAAGGTGGCCTGCAGTCCGACGATCGGAGTGGTCAGCGTCAAGCCAAGCGCAAGAATCACGGCTAATGCCGTGACCACGATCACATCGTTCGCTTTAACAGCGGCGTAATACACAGGTTCCGGACTCCCATCTCACACTCACCGATATTCGTAACGGTACAAACCGTATTCAGGAGTCACTTCCGATTTCACATTGGTTAACACCACACCCATGATATTCGCCTGCGCATGATCCAATAGGAATTTGGCACGCTTCAAGGCGTTACGTCCGATTCGCCCGACTTGATAGACGAGAATCGTGCCATCGACCCGCGAGCTGAACGCGACCGCGTCCGTCACCGGCAAAATCGGAGGCGTATCAAAAAGCACCATGTCATAGTCCTGCTGCATTTCGTCGACCAGGCTCTTGATCTTATTCAAGTTCAAGAACTCATTCGGGTTGCCCGACTCAGATCCGCTCGTCAGAACATGCAGGTTATCCAGCCCCGGCGTATTCATCATCCGATCTGCTCCGATCGGCCCTAACATCAAATCCGACGCCGACCGCACATAGGATCGCCAGGACGTCGTGCCGATCAAGGCATCGACCAAGCCCGGCTCACGATCCAACCCCAGCCGCTGATGCACAATGGGCTTCCGGAGGTCGGCATCCACTAAGAGGACCCGCTGCCCCTCTTGCGCCATGGTAATCGCCAGATTGATGACCGACGTGCTCTTCCCTTCGCCGAGCCCGGCGCTTGTAAAGAGGATCGACTTCACCTTCCGGTCCATGCTGGCAAATTGAATATTCGTTCGCAATGACCGGAGACTCTCCGACAGCACCGACTTCGGATCGACCAGGCAAATCAACCGCGACAAACTTTCCACTGTCGCAGGCGGAGTCGAAGCAGGTAAAGCGGCTTTCGCCTGTTCCACCAGTTCACGATGGTCGAACTGCGGAATGATTCCCAGGACAGGAACCTTGAGAAATTCCTCCACTCCTTCGATCGTGCCGATCGAGGTGTCGAACGATTCCCGGGCAAACGCCAGAACCACTCCCATGAACAGTCCCATCAGCAAGCTGACCATGATATTCAACAGCATATTGGAGGCGTTGACTGCAGCCATTGGTGTAATGGCTGGGGCAATGATGGTCACTTCTTCGATCTGTCCCGCGCTCTTGATCAACAGTTCCTGATGTTTGACTTTCAGCGATTCGAGAAGATCCGCGTTGACCTTCACGTCGCGCTCCAGCCGGCTCATCTGAATGGCGGCTTTGGGGAATGCCATGTACCGTTCCCGATACAGACGAATCTGCTGGCCCAGAGCAATACCTCGCTCATCCAGAGTCTTTTGCTTCGAGCGTAACTCCCGCACCATTTCAGCCTTCACACCCGCAATCTTCTGCGAGAGCTCCTTCACCACCGGATGACTCTCCGTATAGTTAATCAGGAGGGCCGTTCGCTCCTGCCCGAGGTCCAGGAGGCGCTGGTTGAGCGCCGTCAATTGAGCGTACTGCTCTTCGGTAAAGATACGAATATTATCCTGCTCCAGCGTGCCGTCATTCCGGCTCAAGACTGCGATCTGACGTTCAGCTTCCCCTCGGTTTCGCAACACGGTATTGTGCTGATCTTCCAGCTTCGTGAAGGTCTCAAGTGCGGCTTTCGCTTCGTCGGTGAGAAAGACCTGCCCTTCCCGCTCCTTGAATGTCCGCAAGGCTTCCTCGGATTCGGCCAGCTTTCGTTCCAATTCCCCCAGCTGTTCTTCCACAAATCGACGAGACTCTGTCACCAGGCGATTGCGCGCAGCAATATTTTCCTGGCGATACGACTCGGCAACGAGATTGGCCATCCGTTCGGCCGTTCTGGCTTCCCCCGCTGTGGCGGTGATCCGGATGATATTGGTATCGCCTTCCCGTTGTGTTTTGATCTGCTGGCCAAAATCGTAAATCGCGTTGAGATGTTCGGCTGACCGCTTCTGCTCCGGAGTCAGATCCGCCTGCACGACGCCCAACTCCACAGCCACCCGCTCCATGACGGGGAAACTTCGGATAAACTCCGACTGCGTAATCAGATCGTTGGCATTGGAAAACGACATCGACTCCAGCAGCTGTTGCACCACTGTCGTCGACCGGTCAAATTTCACTCGCGCCGACGCTTCATAGACAGGCGGCGGCTGCAGCAGCTGTGAAAAAATCACCGTGAATCCCACGACCAGGGCGGCCGCAAGCATGATGAGGTACTTGCGCTTTTTGATGATCAGCCAGTAATCGATTACATTCAGTTCATATTGTGCCATCGGACCGTCGTCTCCTTGCTATCGTATCGTGGCTGTGGGGAAGAACGCCGGAATCAAGAACGCCGGATAGAATGGGGCAATCGCCATTTGCACGATCGGCATAATCTTCTTGGCGGCCTCCGTGGCATCGCCCATGTGTTCTCGCGGAACGAAGATCACGTCATTTTCTTCAAGAGCGACGTTTCTCGATAAGTCGCCATAGGTAAAGATTCTGGCCAAATCTGCCGTTACGATGTAGGGACGATCCAGCGATCCACGCACAATGCGGACTTCTTCCAGCAACGCCGTTTCGTTATAGTTCTCCACTGCCGCCAAGGCCTGCAGCACCGTCATGCTTCTCGGCATCGGCACGGCTCCCGGCTTCCGGACATCGCCGAATACAAACACCCGTTTAATTTTGAGCGATTTCTTCTTGAGCACAACCTGGACTCTGGGATTCCGCATATACGGAATGACCTGCTCCTGAATCCGCTCCTCGGCTTGCTGAGCCGTCAACCCGCTCACCATCACTTCCAAGAAAGACGCTCCAATTATTCCATTCTCCCGAACGACACTCGTAAATTTCTCTTCTCCCGCCCCGCGGCGAATGACGATATCCAGCGTGTCACCGGGCTCAATCGGTGTCTCCGCCGTCGGCACGGCCTCATCCGCATAGACATCGCCCTTCGGCATCGGGGGCAACGTTTGCGCCGCAGGACTAATGGCTGAAGGCGGCAGAGATGATTGTCCTGGATTCCGGCAACCCGGCAATATCTGAAGTCCCACCGCAAGAGCGAGAAGACCCCACCCTATCGATCTATGCATACGAATACTCATGGCCCCTCCTGATTCCTCCTACGCGGCACGCGGCTCGGGTAAGACTTCGACGATATGCATGGATGTTTCCCGACAGAGATCCACGGCCGCTGCTTCTCCATTCGTCTGCCCTTCGCGGTTGCGATGAACGAGCAAGACCGGCCTGAGGGGATAGCGGGAATTCACCTTCGACACGACCCCGACATGACCGTCGTTCAATCGAACCGATGTCCCGACCGGATAGAGCGAGAGCTGGTCCACTAACGTCTTGATGAGACGGGGCTGGAAGGCCTGCTTGTACTGGACTAACAACGAGCGCAGCGCCTGATGCGGAGCGATTCGCGCGTGATAGGGCCGCGGACTAATCATGGCGTCGAGCACATCGGCCAGTCCGATGATTTGCGCAACTTCAGCAATCTCTCCACCCTTCAGCCGACAGGGGTAGCCACTGCCATCCCATCGCTCATGCTCCTGAGCGATCGCGGTTGCCAGCCAGTGAAAAGACTCCCCCATCTCAGCCACCACGCGTCGCCCTTGTTCAGGATGCGCATGAATCCCGGACCACTCATCCGCACTCAACGAGCCGGACTTCTCAACAATCCCTTGAGGTATCAGCCACATGCCAAGATCATGCAGTAAGCCAGCCACGGCCAGACGTTCCAGTGCCGCGGAGTCATAGTTGAGTCCCTGGCCGATCTTCACGCTGAGAATGGCGACATGAATCGTATTCGCGACCTGATAGGCCTCGACGTCTCCCCGCATTATGCGTAGCAGCAGGTCATCGCTCGTTGCGAGCATCTTGACGAGATCCTCGGCCAATCGGGAGCACCGATCAAATCTCACTTCATTGTTCGCACGAACAGCCTCTCCGATCGCAACCATTTCCTTGCGTGCGAGCCCATACCAGTCGACACGAGCATCCGCCCCTCTAAGGGTCGACACGTTTTCCCCCAAAGAATTCTCCGTCTCAGATAGCGGGCTTGGTAGGGCCGACCGTCGACCGGGAACACCCTCGTGAGGGTCTGGGACTTGATCACGGACTAAATCTGAGAGCCGCATTCGACGTTCCTCGTTAACGTGACAGGCTAGGACGATTTACCCGATGGCCGTCGACTATTGCCCACCAGCTTCAATTCCGGCTTTTTCAACTCACGTTCTAACATCGCCCGAATAAACCCACTGGTCGTATAGCCTTGCGATTTCAAGGCATCCAGTTGTTCCTTCAGCTCAAGCGGCAGTTGAATGACAATACGAACAAGATTAGCCATGATGGTCATACTCCTCAGGTCATAGGTTCCCAGAGCACGAGATGTGTGCACATGCTATGCCTTGCTAGCATTGTGACAATACTGAGTAAACTCGCGGACTTGTGATGGGATACCCCAGCATTGTGGACAAGAATGGACATAAACAACCATTCTTACACCATCAATGTACGGAATTGGCTAACACCAAATCGGAGTTGAAATGGAGTGACTATGTAGGTGGAGCTTCTTATTTTTCAGAATTCATGCGTCTGCATCCACACTCGATGCCAGTTGCGCCACTCGCAATCCCAGAGGCACTCTCGCGGTACCACTGGTTCCAAGACCATGTCGCGCATTCTTCGTATCTGGATGTCAGATGTCGAGAGCCGGCCTGTCACGATGATCGCCCCGTCCCGATCCGTTCTGGCCACGTCACTCCCGATAGCTGAATAGGCCGCAACCACGTCCGGAACAGGATGTCCGTAGGAATTATGCCGACCGACCGAGAACACCGCGTAGCGAGGTCGAGCCAATGCAATCCAGTCACGCTCCAACGAACTGCGCGCTCCATGATGGGGAACTTTGAGCACAGTTACCGGGTCTTGCCCCATGGCTGCCAGACGATGGAGCCCGTCTATTTCAATATCAGCGGCGAACAAAATACTCTGATGATCACAGGTCAACTGCACGACAACGGACTCATTATTGAGGGATGTTCCGCTAAAACTCCGGATGGAGCCCCCACTATCCTGCGCCCTGATCGGATTAAGCACCGCGAGCCGACAGGACTCCCCCCGAACAACTTCCTCCCCGCGCGTTGCGATATGGGCTTGGACTTTTCGCTCTGCCACGGCCTCGCGCAATTCTTTGAAAAGCGGCTCGGATCGCTCAATGCCCGTATGCCAGAACTCTCCTACTTCAAGGTGACGAATCATCCAGGGAAGCCCTCCGACATGATCCTGTTGCGGATGCGTGGCAATGATATGGTCCAGCCGGCGAATCCCCTGATTCAAAAGAAAAGGCGCAATGACGCCACGCCCCATATCGAACCGCTCGTACCTTCTCCCACCATCAATCAATACCGTTTTCCCATCTGGAAATTGAAGCAGCGCACTGTCTCCCTGTCCGACATCAAGGAAAGTGACACGCCAGCGATCACCGTCGGCTATCGGAATACCAGACAGGATCCATCCACCTAACGCCGTCGCAACGAACACAGTCCCAATGGCCCGGTGATACCGAAACCCTAGGGCGCCGACTACCAGGGGCACGCCCAGATAAAATACGGCCATGCTCCAAAGTGGAGGAGCGGGCACACGCCAGTCACTCCCCGGGAGCATCGCACACCAGTGCAGCGCATTCACCATCCACTCCAGTAGATGCTCTTGGATAAATGCAAGCGGAAGGTCTCCGGTAACATTCACAAGCGTCACAAATGCGGAGAGTAGCCCGAGAGGGACAAGGATCATTCCCGTGAAGGGAACGGCTACCAGATTGGTGCCCAGACCTAACCATGGCACCTGATTGAAATACCAGGCCACTAGCGGGGTCGTCACCAGCGTCACCGCTGCTCCCAGGACTACCGCCTCTCGAATATGACGCCCCCAGACTTTCCACTTCATGCCGGCTTGTTCGTCAGGATTATTCTGGCGAGACGGAGCAGCCACAACCCAGATGATTGCCAGCACTGATAGAAACGACAGTTGAAACGAAATGTCTCCGATCGCACGCGGATCGTGCAGAAGAATCACGAACGCCGCCCCGGCTAGGGCATGCAGAAGATGGCGTTCCAAGCCGATCCAGATAGTGGCCAGCGCCACGCAAATCATGACCCAGGCTCGCATGGTCGCGAGTTCAGCGCCAGCAAGAAGCGCGTAGAACGTCACAACCAGCCAGGTGCAGAGGATCGCCACACGAGTCGGTGTCACAAATCTCGACATTCCCAAGAGCATCAAGGCAGGCAGAGAGGTGAGCCCTCGACGGATTGCCCCAAACACCACGACCGCGATCAGCCCTAAGTGCGATCCCGAGATTGAAAGCAGATGGATGGTTCCCGTGGTCATGAACCATTCTTGCAGATCCTCCTGAACATACCCTCGCTCTCCTATCACGATCCCCAGAAAAAGACCGCGGGCTGGCTGGGCTAACGATTGATTCGCTTTCTCTCGAATGACACCTCGCCAACGATCGATGTGCCCCCAACCCCTCCACCACCAGTTCGGATCGCTTGCCAACGGAAGCGGGTGAACGGCTTCAGGCCCCGTGACGGTCCCCACGGCCTCGATGCCTTGCCGCTCGACATA
This sequence comes from Nitrospira sp., assembly GCA_024998645.1. Lineage (GTDB taxonomy): Bacteria > Nitrospirota > Nitrospiria > Nitrospirales > Nitrospiraceae > Nitrospira_D. The sequence continues at coordinate 15,158 of JACOEJ010000046.1, read as the reverse complement.
GGACGCATAGTCGAATCCTCTGGGATTGAGAGATCCCGTCGGAACACGCAAACTCGCTCGAAACACAATCTGATCGCCCGCCCATACGGCGTCGCCGGGGTCTCGCCACGTCAGCTTGATCCTGCGTATAGGTGATACTTCGTCAGAATTTGAGGTGATGTGAACCACCATCGTCAGACGAGATGGCGCATGCTGGACGAGGCCGACAACTCGCCCCGTATACTCCAAACTAGATCCTGAGGAGAGGTCGTCGCGGACGTGGCCGGAGATCGGCGGCGTCACCCCTGTCCAATAGATCACTCCCAGACAAAGGGCCGCACACCACATGCAACTTTGCGGCGGCTCGATGACTCCAGCTCGTTCAACAGCCGAAAGGATCAATATGAATACAAGTAAAAGGAAGAGTAGGACAACGGGAAAGAATGGAAGGAACGAACCAGCCACAAGCCCGGTGAGAAAGGCGACACAAAGGGATGGCAGCATGAGCCTTCCCTGCAAAGGAACCGCTACTACGTGAGGTGCGTACGCACAAGACGCGCGAGATCTTCGGCCACTTCTTTAATCACGCCATCCTGCTCGCCTTCGACCATGATCCGAAGAAGCGGTTCCGTCCCGGAATAGCGGACCAGGACACGACCGCTCCCATTCAACCGGCGTTCACTCTCACGAATCGCCCGGTCAATATCCGGCACGGACTCCAAATTCGGTTTCTCCTTTACCCTAATATTGAGCAGAATTTGCGGAACGGCGGACATCGCCTGAGCCAATTCGGAAAGCGGTTTTCCCGTCCGCTTCATCAATGAGATCATTTGGAGCGCGGAGATCAGACCATCGCCCGTCGTATTATGGTCCAGGAAGATGAAATGCCCGGACTGCTCGCCGCCAAAGTTGTAACCTTCAGCGAGCATGCGTTCGAGGAGATAGCGATCACCCACGGGAGTCCGGAGCAACTTGACGCCCGCTTTAGCCATGCAGAGTTCCAGCCCGAAATTACTCATGACCGTCCCGACCAGGGTTTGCTTGGCTAGAAGCCCATTCTGATGCAGATCCAGCCCCAATGCCGCCATAACATGGTCGCCGTCAACAATGGTCCCCTGCTCACACACAAAGATAGCTCGATCGGCGTCCCCATCAAGCGCGATCCCGATGTCCGCCTTATGACGACGCACGGCTTCCTGCAGTTGCTCGGGATGCACCGCCCCGCATCCGGCGTTGATATTCATACCGTTGGGTTCGCACCCGATTACCTCAACCTTCGCACCGAGTTCTCGTAAGACCTTTGGCGCCAATTTGTAGGCCGCTCCGTTGGCGCAATCTACGACTAACTTGATTCCCTGAAAGTCCAGTTCGCGTGGCAAGGAACGCTTGGCGAATTCAATGTAGCGCCCTTCCGCATCATCGATACGAAACGCTTTTCCGATTAAATCTGCAGTCGGGCGAAGATGACTGATCTCGTTTGACACGATCAAGTCTTCAATGCGTGCTTCCATTTCATCCGGCAATTTAAAGCCATCATTCGAAAAAAACTTAATGCCGTTGTCTTGATACGCATTGTGCGATGCCGATATCACGACCCCCG
>JACOEJ010000046.1:5949-13479 GCA_024998645.1 Nitrospira sp. | reverse complement strand
AACTTAATGCCGTTGTCTTGATACGCATTGTGCGATGCCGATATCACGACCCCCGCATCCGCACGGAGGCTCCTGGTCAAAAATGCAATGGCCGGCGTCGGCATCGGCCCCACCAACAACACATCCACTCCCATAGAACAGATACCGGCTGTGAGCGCGGATTCCAGCATATAACCGGAGATGCGCGTATCCTTCCCGATCACGATCTGATGGCGCCCCGCGCGACGCATAAACAGATGTGCAGCCGCACGCCCGAGTTGCATCGCCATTTCACTCGTCATGGGCTCCAGATTGGCAACCCCGCGAATCCCATCAGTTCCAAATAGTTTACGCATAATCTTCCTGTTTCAAAGTAAGGGACGCCGCACGTACCGCTGCGGCAACTATCACGACATCCTTCATGCTCGCCACATCGTGCACACGAATGATCGAGGCGCCACGATCGACCGCCAGCGCGATGGCCGCAGCCGTTCCCCATTCCCGGTCCTGCACCGGGCGGTCAAGAATTTTCCCCAGAAATGCTTTTCGAGAAATCCCTGCCAACACAGGACAGTCCAATTGGTCGAATGAGGACAAGTGGTTCAATAGTTCCAGGTTATGTACTAGCAGCTTACCAAAACCAAACCCCGGATCAAGCACGATCTGGCTTTTCGCAATCCCGGCGCGTTCCGCGGCGGTGATTCGCTCTACGAAAAACATACGTACATCGTCTACTACGCTATCATACCTAGGATCTTCCTGCATGGTCATCGGTATGCCCTGCATATGCATCATCACAATTCCGGCACCATACTGCGCCACCACGGCTGCCATGTCAGGATCGAAACGCATGGCCGTCACGTCATTGATGATTGAGGCGCCCGCATTGAGCGCTTCCCGAGCCACCCTGGACTTCATCGTATCCACAGAAATCGGCACGGCAGTCCGCTTCACCACCTCATGTAAGACCGGCAGCAAGCGATCCATTTCCTCCTGCTCGCCGACCGGCGTCGCCCCGGGCCTCGTCGACTCTGCACCCAGATCGAGAATATCCGCGCCCTGTGCTACAAGCGCCACAGCCCGTTCGACAGCCTGATCAACCGTCACATAGCGCCCCCCGTCCGAAAAGGAGTCCGGAGTGACGTTCACAATACCCATTATAAGGGGACAGTCCCGGATTGGAATCGGCCGTCCCTTGGCAAGAACGGTATAGCGTTTCACCAAAACCCTCCGCACATACGTCAGCTCACAACGCTGGTTCACTGATAGATATCAGAGGACCCGCGCTGCGACGGCGATATAAAATAATAGATCGCGACCCGTTGTCGCGTCTACCGGCGTCTATAGAGTGACTGATGCCGCGCTTCCGGTGCCCAAACAGGAAGCGCAGCAGACTGTTGAAGCAGATTAGGCAGGAACGGTCTGAGAGGAAGACTGCAACAGAATCGCATCGATTTCCGTTGCATCGAGTACTTCTTTTTCAAGCAACGCTTCAGCCAAAGCCTTCAGACTGACCATATTCTCAGTCAGAATCCGCTTGGCCCGCTCATAATTCTCCGTCACAAGACGTCTGATCTCAAGATCAATATCCAGCGCGATTTGATCGCTAAAGTCTCGCTTCGTGGCGATTTCCCGACCCAGGAAAATCTCCTCTTCCTTCCGTCCGAACGTCAACGGCCCAAGCTTCTCGCTCATTCCCCACTCACAAACCATCTTTCTCGCCAGGTCTGTCGCCCGCTCAATGTCGTTTCCAGCCCCAGTCGTGACATGGTTGAGAACCAACTCTTCAGCGACTCGTCCTCCCATCAAGATGGCGAGGTTGTTGTACAGGAAATCCTTTGAGTAATTGTGCCGGTCATCGGTCGGCAACTGCATCGTGACGCCCAACGCCCGTCCACGCGGAATGATGGTGACCTTGTGAACCGGGTCCGTGCCGGGCAAGAGTTTCGCCATCAATGCATGGCCGGCCTCATGATAGGCCGTTGTGCGCTTTTCCTCGTCTGTCAGCATCATGCTCTTGCGCTCGGCACCCATCAGCACCTTGTCTTTGGCCATTTCAAAATCAACGACCTCGACTTCTTTTTTATTCTGACGGGCAGCCCAGAGCGCGGCCTCATTCACAAGATTCTCCAGATCCGCGCCGGAGAAACCGGGTGTCCCGCGAGCGATCTTCTCTAATTCGACGTTGGCCGCTACCGGCACCTTCTTCGTGTGCACTTTCAGAATCTCAGAACGACCCCTCAAATCAGGCCGATTCACAACGACCTGACGATCAAACCGGCCTGGCCGCAACAGCGCAGGATCCAGCACATCAGGCCGGTTCGTAGCGGCAATCAAAATCACACCTTCCGTCGTATCGAATCCGTCCATTTCAACCAGCAACTGATTGAGCGTCTGCTCCCGTTCGTCATGCCCGCCGCCTAAGCCGGCACCGCGCAACCGTCCCACCGCGTCAATTTCATCGATGAAAATGATACAGGGGGCGTGCTTCTTCCCTTGTTCAAACAAGTCGCGCACACGTGACGCGCCAACCCCCACAAACATTTCCACGAAATCAGAACCGCTGATACTGAAGAACGGCACTCCGGCTTCTCCGGCAATCGCCTTGGCAAGGAGTGTCTTGCCGGTTCCTGGAGGGCCAACGATCAGGACGCCCTTGGGAATCCTTCCACCAAGCTTTTGAAACTTGCGTGGGTCTCTCAGGAATTCGATGATTTCCAGAACTTCTTCTTTCGCCTCTTCAATCCCCGCCACATCGGAAAATGTGACCTTCTTCCGGTCTTCCGTCAGCATCCTCGCCCGGCTTTTTCCAAAGGACAGCGCTTTATTCCCCCCGACTTGCATCTGCCGCATCAGGAAGAACCACAGTCCAAGGAACAGAATGAACGGCCCCCAGGTGACCAGGAAGGTGATGTACCAGGGACTCTCTTCCGGTGGCTTGACTTCTATCTGGACATCCTTCTCGCGCAATACCTTCACCAGATCCGGATAATCAGGCGAAAAAGTCCGAATCCGCGTTTTGTCTTTCAAGACCGAACTGATGTGGTTTCCCTTGATAATGGCCTTCTCGACGTCGCCTTTTTCAATCTTGGCCATGAAATCGCTAAATATCACATCTTCTTCGGGCGCGTGAGTCGGCACGCTGAACAAGTTGAACAGCAAAATCATGAACAAGCCGACGACCACCCAAAAGAGCAGGTTCTTCACCCTGGAATTCATCCAGATCTCCTTCGTGGGAACGTTAAATCAGAGGAAGATACGTCACATGACACCACTGAATGTGGGTGATGTTAACACAGGGCCGACAAAAGTGACAACATCAAGGCCAAAGCTTACGCCTCTTCTTCCGCGAGATCCAATACCGCCAGATACGGCAAATTTCGATATTGCTGCTGATAGTCCAGCCCATACCCGACCACATAATGATTGGGGATCTTGAAGCCCTCGTAATCGACCGGCACCGTGACTTGCCGACGGTCCGGCTTGCTCAACAGTGTGCAGACCTTCAGCGACCGCGGTTTCTTCTTCGCGAAGGTTTTTAGCAAGTACTGAACGGTCAACCCCGAATCGACGATATCCTCGACCAACAGGACATCCTTGCCCTTAATCGGTTCCGTAAGATCGGTGATGAGCTTCACCTTCCCCGAGGTCTTGGTCTTGGCACCGTAACTGGATACCACGATAAAATCGATATGGATCGGGATTCGGATGGCGCGCGCCAGGTCCGCGTAAAAGGCATACGCTCCCTTGAGCACTCCCACGAGTACCAAATCTTTGCCCGCGTAGTCAGCGCTGATCTGCTTGCCCAATTCCCGGATACGGGTTCGCATCTGTTCCTGTGTCACAATCGGCCGGCCAAACACTCGCTCCATGCTAATGCGCTCCCTCCGTGACTGACACCTCATCAATACTGATCACCAAACATCGGCGCGTGCGGTCGTTCGCTTCAAACCGCTCATCTTGCCGAAATCCCAACACACCCACAATTCCTTGAGGAGAATCCATGATCGGAATTCGTCTCCGTTGCGACACAGGAATCTTGAGATCCATAAAGTAGTCCTGCAATTTTTTCGATCGTCCTTTCATGCCCGACGGAACAAATCGATCCCCGGCCTTCCATGGACGAATGTGCAGCGGATACGACAACAGATCCGCATCGACGATCATCACCCATTCCTGGGAAGCAGCCAATTGACGGACCGCCTCACGAGTCCCTTCTTGTACTCGAATTCGTTGTCTCGTACCAGCCCATTCGATGACGGAAGGGATCTGCACCGAATGCCGTTCGAATACCACCTCAGGCTCCTGCGGGAGAGCAATGGCTTTAGCCGGCTGCACGAGCAGCACGTTCTGAGTCACCCGAACGTGCACACCGCCGGCGCAACACCGTTTCCCTCCTCGCTTTGACAAGAGCAGCCGGCGCACGGCCTCGACCGTCGCGAGACTTGGGGCCCGCCGAATCGGATGCATCCGGCGACACACCTCGCGCAAGATCCTCCGCTGCAAGGCCAACGGTTGAATCTGAAGACGAAGCCGGTCGATGGAATACCCTCCGGCAGCATCCGGTTGAACCAGTGAAGCGCACACACTGACCGTCTGATCCTCCAGATACCGATCATCCTCACGGCACAAGTCACCCATCCGGCAAAGTGCGTCAATGGCGGCCGGCGCCAGCTGGTTGAGCACTGGAAGCAGCTGATGACGAATGCGGTTACGCGCGTAGATCGGCTTCGCGTTGCTGGAATCCTGTCGATAGGCTTGCCCCGTCGCGTCAAGAAAATCCAGCATCTCCCGGCGCCTGACCTCATACAGCGGACGAATAATCATCCCGTCACGTTGAACCGGCATACCCGCCAGGCCTGTGATTCCGGCTCCACGCAACATCCAGAGCAGAATCGTTTCCGCCTGATCATCCGCCGTGTGGCCAACGACAATGCGGTCAGCACCGACGTCTTCGGCCAGCCTCGCCATGGCGCGATAACGTACGTCGCGCGCCTGAGCCTGAAGAGAAACCCGCTGCGGACGAGTCCGGGCATCCAGCGGCATACAGCGAAGCGGCACCTGGAGCGCCTCACATAGCGACATCACAAACGCCTGATCCTCATCGGACTCGAGTCCACGAAGACCATAATTAAAATGGACCGCCGTCAGCTGCAATCGCCAACGGGGGGCCAGGCGATGGAGGAGCGTCAACAGCGCCACGGAGTCCGGCCCGCCAGACACGGCTACAAGCAGGTGGTGCCCCGGCTCAAACAACCCACGCGCCCGCACCGTCTTGACGACCCGGTGAAGCAACGGTGGCCAGGCCCTCCGCGACACGCGTTGTTCGACCATTGCCATACTCGCCATCATCCTGCCGACAGCGCACTGCGATGTTCTTGTAAAATTGCTTTGGCCCGCTCCACATCGACCGCGATTTGACGGCTCAGATCGGCGCCGCTGGGAAACTTGGTGTCGCCGCGCAGCCGCTGAAGGAACTGCACCTCGATAGACTCTCCGTACAGATCCTGTCGCTCATTCAGCAAATGAACTTCCATCAGCCGCTCGCCGGCATCAAACGTCGGCCGCGATCCGATGTACGCAACGGAATCGAACCTTTGCTGGTTCCAAATTGTCACCGTCGCATACACTCCGTTCGGCGGGATCACTCGCTCCACCGGCAACCGCAGATTGGCCGTCGGCCAGCCCAACTCCTGCCCCCGCTGAGCACCCGGCATGACGACTCCCCTCATCGCATACTGCCGGCCCAGCAACCGAGCGGCGAGATCGACCTGCCCCTCTTGCACTAATTTTCGTACACGCGTGGAGCTGACGATGCCGCCGTCGGCAATCACCGGCGAGACTGGATTTACGGAAAATCCGAATCGTTTCCCCATCACCGTCAACGAGGCGACATTACCTGTACGCCCCTTGCCGAACACAAAATGCTGCCCGACAAAAATCTGCCGCAGGTGCAACCCGCGATACAAGACCATTTCGGTGAACGTTTCCGGTGAAAGGCTCGCGAACGCGTGATCGAACTCGAGTACAACCACTTCATCGATCCCTGCGTCCTCGAAACGCTGTAACTTTTCTTCAGGGCTCGTGAGAAACTTCAAGTCGACATGGGGAGCCAGAATCTTGACCGGATGGGGATCGAACGTCAGCACAAGCGCCGTGCCCTCCATCCGACGCGCGGTCTCCACGACCGTCTGCAGCAGCGAGCGATGGCCGAGATGATGCCCGTCAAAATTGCCGACCGTGGCCACCGGGTAGGGCCGCTCTTCGCCGCCTGAGTATCCGCGCGTAACCTTCATGCAGGTATCAATGGAGCTGCCGGACGGCATCCTTCGCGAAGTAGGTCAAGATGAGATCGGCACCGGCCCGCCTGATCGAGAGCAGCGATTCCATCATGGCGCGCGTTTCATCCAGCCAACCGGCGCGCCCCGCGGCCTTGATCATGCTGTACTCACCGCTGACTTGATACGCCGCGATGGGAAGCAAGGTCCGCGCGCGAGCCTGAGCGATGATATCCAGATAGGGCATGGCCGGTTTAACCATCACAATATCGGCGCCTTCTTCCACGTCCGAATCGATTTCGCGCAACGCTTCCCGCCCGTTGGCCGGATCCATCTGGTACGACTGGCGATCGCCGAACTGCGGACTCGAATACGCGGCATCCCGAAACGGGGCGTAGAAACAAGACGAGAACTTTGCGGCATAGGCCATGATCGGCAGTTCGGGAAAGCCCGCCTGATCGAGTTCCGCACGAATCGCAGCCACCCGTCCATCCATCATATCGGAGGGGGCTACCATGTCGGCACCGGCCTCGGCATGCGTGCGGGCCATCGTGCGCAGACACTCCAGCGTTTCATCATTGAGAATCTTGCCGTCTTTCACAATGCCGCAATGGCCGTGATCCGTATATTCATCGATACAGACATCTGTAATCACGGCCAGCCCCGGCACCTGATCCTTCACCGCCTTAACTGCCCGCTGAACGATCCCATTGGGGTCGTAGCCTGAACTGCCCCGGTCGTCCTTCTTCGCAGGAATGCCGAACAGGATAATCGCGGGAATGCCAAGCGACTTGACCTCCGCCGCCTCCTTCACCAGCAGATCGACCGACAGGCGGAACTGGCCGGGCATGGACCCGATCTCCTCACGCCGGCCTTGCCCCTCGACGACAAACAAGGGATAGATAAAATCCGCCGGAGACAGCACGGTTTCCCGCACCATCCGCCGGAAAGAATCCTGTTGCCGGAGCCGCCGAAGCCGCTGGATCGGAAACGCCATGCAGTCCTACTTTCTTGGCAAATTGGTCAGAAACACCACCAAATCACGAACGGAAATCACACCGACCAGCTTCCCCTCGCGAGTCACGCCCAGGTGGCGCACATGCGCCTGAGCCATCAGGTCATTGGCATCCAGCAACGTCTTGCTCTCCTCGATCGTCATGATCGGAGCCGACATGATCTGCTCCACAGTCGCCTTGGTCGCATCCGACCCCGACGCCACCACTCGGCGCATCATATCCGTGTCGGTCACGATGCCGATAATTTCTTTGTCATT
>JACOEJ010000046.1:0-5849 GCA_024998645.1 Nitrospira sp. | reverse complement strand
TCTCGCGGAACCTCTGTGCGATACACCGAAACCACGTCGACGACAGCCCCACGAGCCCGTAACTCCTCAGGCAAGAGCTCGCGCGCGACTTCAGCCCGCGGGATGAGCATGCGGGCTCGCGACAAATCCGACTCAGCCAACGTCGCCAGCACCCCCTCGGCCTGATACTCAGCCGGGACCACGTCGGCCTTGAGACCATACGCCGTCAGTTCCTCAGCCGTGCGGGGCCCGATGCAGCAAATACGTCGCCCCGCAAAACTGCGCGCATCATGCCCGCCCCTCTGCAGCCGCTTCATAAAGTGCGCGACGCCATTGACGCTGGTAAAAATCACCCAATCATATCGGCCGAGCGCGTCAATCGCTCGATCGACCGGCGCCCAGTCATTCGGCTCAACGATTTGAATCGTGGCCCCTTCTATCGGTTCCGCACCGGCAGCTGCCAGTAAACCGGCCAGCTCTCCCGCTTGTTCTTTCGCACGCGTCATCAACACACGCTTCCCGAACAGCGGGCGGCGCTCGAACCAGTTCAACTGCTCTCGAAGTTTGACCACCTCTCCCACGACAACCACCGTCGGCGGCTCCAGCTTCGCCTGCTGGGCCTTCTCGACAATATCGGCCAGCGTCCCAACCACGGTGCGCTGCGCCGCCCTGGTTCCCCATCGAATCAGCGCCACCGGTGTGGTCGAAGACCGCCCTTCGGCTATCAAATTTGAGACAATAGACGGAAGATTTTTCATCCCCATTAAGAAGACCAGCGTCCCATGGCTACTCGCCAGCCTCGGCCACTCCAGAGCCGTCGCACTCTTCTCCGGATCCTCGTGGCCGGTAACAAACGTCACGGTAGACGCCATCGTCCGATGGGTCACAGGAATCCCCGCATAGGCTGGAGCGGCCACCGCCGCCGTCACGCCAGGCACCACTTCAAAAGACACGCCCGCGGCGGCCAACGCTTCCGCTTCTTCCCCCCCGCGACCGAACACGAACGGATCGCCGCCCTTAAGCCGGACTACGATCTGTCCCTGCTGAGCCCGCTCGATGAGCATGCGGTTGGTGGTTTCTTGAGGCTGGTATTGTCCGCGCCCACGCCGGCCCACATAAATACGCTCGGCCTGAAGCGGAGCATGAGACAGCAACGCAGGATTCGCGAGGTAGTCATAGAGCACGACATCAGCCAGCTCAAGGCATTCCTTGCCGCGCAAGGTCAGGAGCTTCGGATCTCCCGGACCGGCTCCGACCAGATAGACTCTGCCGCTGTGGGACTTACCTGCCATCTGGCCTTCCATAGATCTCACCCAGAATCTTATCCGCACCCCGCGCGAGCAACCGCTCAGCCAGCCTGGTACCCAAAACCTGCGCCTCAGCCCTCGTCCCTTGCACGGCATCCCGAATGACGGTCTTCCCGTCCACACTCGCCACCAGTCCCTCCAGATGCACCTGGTCATTCGTTAATGTCGCATAGGCCGCGATCGGTACCTGACAACCGCCTTCCAATCGATGCAACAACGCTCGTTCCGCCGTCACCGCCACCTGAGTCGGCTGATGGGTCAGCCGGCTCAAGATGGAGCGCACAAACTGATCGTTCGACCGCCCCTCAATCCCCAAGGCCCCTTGCCCGATAGCCGGGAGACAGAGTTGCGGATCGAGATATTCGGTGATTTCTTCGGTCCATCCCAAACGCCGCAGCCCGGCAGCGGCCAGAATAATCGCATCAAACTGCCCATCTTTGAGCTTCTTCAACCGGGTATCGAGATTCCCCCGGAGCATCTCAATCCGGAGATCCGGTCGCGCGTGAAGAAACTGCGATTGCCGGCGCAAGCTGCTCGATCCCACACGAGCCCCGACAGGTAACTCCTGAAAGCGGCAACCCGTTCGGCTGATCAACGCATCCCGTGCATCTTCGCGCGGCGGCACACAGAGAATCTCCAGCCCGTCCGGCAACTGCGTCGGGACGTCCTTCATACTGTGCACGGCAAAATCAATCTCGCCGCTCAAAAGCGCTTCTTCGATTTCCTTGACGAACAGGCCCTTCCCGCCGATCTTCGCGAGGGGCACATCGACGATCTTGTCGCCGGACGTTTGAATCCGGGTGAGTGTCACCGTGACATCAGGCGCAATCGCCTGTACCTGTCCCTGAAACCACTCACTCTGCTGTAAGGCCAGTTTACTCGCCCTGGTACCCAGAACCAGTGTGGTTCGTGCGGCTGTTGGTGTCGACACGGATCTCACTCCTACAACAGTTCTACGGTTGCTTCCGACTGGGCGTCCGGGAAGGAGCCTGCTCAATGAGAGGCTCGCTCGTTTCGTGGGCCAGACAGGATGATTGTTCGACGGCTGACTCTCCACGCGTATCCGGCGGCGGTGCCGCTTCAAGGCTGAAAAATCGCCGTGCGGCTTCGACAAACGCGGCCCCACTCGACGAATTCACTTCGGACTTCAATGTCACCATCGTCCCGTGAATCATCTTATTCACAATCGACGAGGCTAACCCCTCGACAAGTTCCCGATCCTGTGCCGGCAGGTGTGCGAGCCGCCCCAAGGTCTTGTCCAACTCGCTGCGTTTAATCTCATCCGCGCGCTGCTTCAACGCGACAATCGTCGGCGTCACTTCCAACGACTTCATCCACTCGAGCAATACCCCGACCTCTTCTACCACCATCTGCTCAGCCTTATCGGCTTCCTGCAAACGCTCGGCGCGATTTTTCTCCACCCGCTGCTTCAGGTCGTCGATATCGAACAGAAACGCGTTGTCGACATGCCGCACAGCCGGATCAATATTGCGAGGGACCGAGATATCGATCAGAAACATCGGCCGGTTCATCCGCGCGGTCACCGCGCGCTGGACATCATCGGCGCTGATGAGATAGTGCGACGCGCCCGTCGAGACTAGAACGATATCGGCCGACGCCATATCGTCTTTATATTGCTCAAATGGCACCGCCGTCCCGCCGAATTTTTCGGCCAAGTCCTGGGCATGTTGCGGTGTCCTGGTAGTAATCCGCACCTGGCCGACACCTTGTGCAATAAGATGTCGGGCGGCCAGCTTGGCCATTTCCCCTGCCCCGACCAGCAAGACGGTTCGGTGCCCGAGATCCGAAAAAATCTTCTTGGCAAGTTCGACCGCCGCATAGCTGACCGACACGGCCATCTCGGCAATCTTCGTTTCGGTCCGCACGCGCTTGGCGACGGAAATGGCTTTCTTGACGACCTTGTTCATAATGAGCCCGGTCGTCTTATGCGAAAGCGCCGATTCAAAGGCGTCTTTCAACTGCCCGAGGATCTGGGATTCACCCACAATCATCGAGTCGAGACTGGCCGCCACACGAAACAGATGCGTAATGGCTCGATCGCCGGCATGCCAATACAAATGAGGCGTCAGCTGTTCGGAGGAAAGAGACAGATGGGTATCAGCCAGAAATTCCTGGATCCGCCCATACCCCTGATCGATATCGTCGACGACAGAATAGACTTCGACACGATTGCAGGTGGACAGCAGTAAGCCTTCTTTCACGCCGGAATAAGAAGTCAGCCGGTTGAGCGCCTCGCCCATCCGGCTCTCCGGCACCGCCAGCTTCTCGCGAATTTCGACGGGCGCTGTCTTGTGACTGAGCCCGACTACGATTAAATGCATCTCACGACACCGTCCCGTAGCTCTTGAGGACCACGCCAATCAGCGTCAAAATGACGCCGGCGAACCCGATCACGGTCAAGTAGGCCGCCCGTTTCGCGCGCCAACCCACTGTCAGACGTCCAAGGAGCACGACAAAATAGAACAACCAGGTCACCAGCGCCCAGGTCTGTTCGGGATTCCAACTTACATAGGCCCCCTTGGCGAACTCCGCAGAGATGGCACCGGTGATGATTCCGAGCGTCAGGAGCGGAAACCCTAGAATGATGGATTGCTGATTCAGATGGTCAAGAAAATCCAGCGCCGGCAGCTTGGCATACAACACGTTGAACCGTTTCGACTTGAGAAGGCGGTCTTGGATGAGATACATCACACCCGCAACGAAAGCGACGGCAAAACCCACCGTCCCCAGCATGCTCAAGGTGACGTGGAGCCAGAGCGTTCGGAACATCGGCTGCAAGGTGGGAACTGTATCAGGCAACGCAGCTGCTGAGATGAGCGAGACCAACGCAAGCGGGACAATGAATGAACCCAGCACGTGGATCCGATGGCGGAATTCGACGGCGAGAAATACCAGAATGAGCATCCAGGAGAAGAACGAGAGCGCCTCATGGACACTCGGAGGAGCGGCAGCAGAACTCCCCACCATCCTCGCAACCAGGGCAAGAGTATGCATAACAAACCCTGCCGCGGTAATGGCCAGGGAGACTTTTGAAAGAGCTTCAGAGCGGCGCAATAGATAAGCTAGAAATGAAATGGTCGCGACGAAGTACAATCCCATCGTCACCATGAAGCAGACTACGGCCATGCGGGCATTCCCTCTCTTGCGACGAACGACGAACCGTATCTTGCGGGATTAAAAGAGAATTATAGCGATGCGACGAGAACAGAGTCAACAAAAACGACCGGTGGATTCCCACGGCCTACCGGCGAATACACCTACAGGTTCGCTCTTCCTGGTCGGAGTCCCCATCGGGCATCCCGACGACATCACGATCCGCGCACTCGGCATTCTCAGCCGGGTGGATGTGATCGCAACCGAGGATCCGATCGCCACGCAGGAACTCCTACGCCATCACAATCTGACCGCCGTAGTCACGAGTTATGGACCGACGAGGATCAAAGAAAAAGTTGCGGTTCTGATCCATCGACTGCAACAAGGCATATCCGTCGCATTGGTGTCGGATTGTGGTTCGCCAGTGATCTCGGACCCTGGGAGCCTCCTGGTTGCCGCAGCACACAAGCACACCATCCCCGTCTGTTCTATCCCCGGCCCATCAGCCGTGACCGCTGCGATTGCTGCCTCAGGTTTTTCCGCCGAAGCGTTCCACTTTTACGGAGATATCCCCACACCCACCAGCCCGGGCAAACACCGGCTCGCAATGGTTCTGACACATACGGAGCCGACGATCTTCTTCTGTCAGACCGAATCATGCCTGGCGATTCTGAAGACTATTGCCAAAGCAGCCCCACGCCGCCGAGTCGCGCTCGCCTGCGATCTCACCTTCCAGAACGAAACACTTCTCAAAGGAACGGCCAGGCACGTCTCACAATTACTGAAACGAATCCGGACGCCTCACGCAGTCACGATGGTAGTGGAAGGGAAAAAACGTGTTACCGCGGCAAAGACGGATCAGCACAGAAGACGCTAGTCGGACTCTTCTCGCCGGATCAGGACACGGTAGGATGAACCGACCCGATCCTGCGCAAGCACCGTGTGGCCCTCATTCTCCACACTGCGCGGAACATTCTTAATAGGATCCCCATCATCCAACAAGACCGCTAAGACCTGCCCCTGATCCATCGTCTCGAGCTTTAACTTGGTCTTCACAAAATTATACGGACAGATGACCCCGCGGAGATCCAGCTCAATATCCGTCGAAATCCCTTGTTGCCCGTTCCCATTGTCATCCATCTTCAAGCCTCGCTAATCAATACCCGTCAAGCCTGCACGTCGATACGAGAGTTACGTTACCAGCAACGACCCAAGACAACAAGATCGGCAGAGCTCTAATCAGGACAAAAAAAAGGGGCAGCCGAAGCTGCCCCTTTCCAAAAACATGTAACCTACTCAGATCTAGTTCAAGCCCTTCACAAGATTAGGCTTGGCATAATCTGCCGCTCCATAATCTGACTTGTTGGTCGGGATCTTGGTTTCAGGAGCCACTGTCTGATAACCCCATCCTGGCTGCGGTTCGCAGTTCCAGCAAGGAGCAGCACCGGT
>JACOEJ010000045.1 GCA_024998645.1 Nitrospira sp. | reverse complement strand
TCGGACGGTTTGGATTGTGAACGACTTTCCCGTCCTTCATCCAGGTCAAACTGGCAACGGCTTCCGGGCTGTCAAAATTCTCGAGCAGATCAAGCAACAGCTGCTCACCGTCGCCACGGCAGACATAATCGACTTCGGGGCACTGCAATTTGACCAGCGGGGCATTGAGACTGGCAAAGACGCCTCCGAAAGCCAGTTTTACTTTTGGATTAGTCGCGCGAATCTGGCGCGCAAGAATTTTCGCGTAGGGATAACTGGTCGTACTCAGGAAACTCAGGCCGACGAGATCCGGCTGTTCTCGATTGATCTGATCGATGATCACGTCGTTCGGCGTGTCGGGATTCGCCTGATCGAACATCACACACTCATGCCCGGCCTGTTTTACAACAGACGAGAGCGACATAATGCCGATGGGCGGGAAGCCCATGACACGGATATTGCCGTTTTTCGCGCGGGTTTTTGCCGGAAGCGCGTAGAACTGGGGATCACGGACGTGGATGAGAAAAACTCGCAGACAGACTCCTTGGTTCGGCTTCGTCTACCACTGAGTGCGCGGACAGCGGAAGGATGCGACGAAAAGAGCGGAGGATACAATCAATATGCGCAATCCCTGAAGTGAGACTAACACGATATCAGGTTGGGGGGAAGTAGATATTTCTCGTGAATACTCCGCTGCATTTATGCTCTGTGAGCGCAGAAGGAATGGGCAGGAACAGATCGGGGGTGCCGAGCAACGCTCGGCACCCCCGATCAACACACGACGGAAGGAATTGTTAGCGGCCCAACGCCAGCTTGATGGCGTTGCCGATCTCCGCTGGATTCTTCACGACCTTCACACCGGCTGATTCAAGCGTCTTCATTTTTTCAGCTGCGGTTCCCTTACCGCCGGAAACGATGGCACCGGCGTGGCCCATACGACGGCCCGGAGGCGCCGTGATGCCGGCGATAAAACTCACGACCGGCTTTTTGACATTCTTCTTGATGAATTCAGCGGCTTTCTCTTCCGCATCGCCGCCGATCTCACCGATCATCACAATCCCCTGGGTCTCGGGATCTTTCTCGAACAGCGCCAACACATCGACGAAGCCGGTTCCATTCACCGGATCGCCGCCGATCCCGACACAGGTGGTTTCGCCAAGGCCCAGGGTCGAAAGCTGGTGAACCGCTTCATAGGTGAGGGTCCCGCTGCGCGAGACGACACCGACGATGCCCTTTTTGTGAATGAAGCCCGGCATAATGCCGATCTTCGCCTCGTCCACAGTGATGACACCGGGGCAGTTTGGACCAATCAATCGCACGTCACGGCCATAGAGCGCCCGCTTCACCTTCACCATGTCGTTGACCGGAATACCTTCAGTGATACAGATAATCAGCTTTACCCCGGCATCGGCGGCTTCCAGAATCGCATCGGCACAGAACGGCGGCGGCACGAAAATCAACGACGTGTCACAGCCCTCTTTCTTGACCGCATCCCGCACCGTATTGAAAACGGGAATGCCTTCAACTTCCTGCCCGGCCTTCCCGGGGGTGACACCGGCAACGACCTTTGTTCCATAGGCCTTGCACTGCGTCGCATGGAACGAACCTTCTTTACCCGTGATCCCCTGCACCACTACCCGCGTGTTCTTATTCACCAGAATTGACATAGTCTCGTCCCTTCACAGGCTCCCGTTTCTAAAAAAGGCCCTTTTGGTGCGCGTCTTCAATGGTGGCTCGATGCATGTCGTACTGCGCCGCACTCAGCTTTGCCGTGGGACTGTCAGCAAACGGCATCGCAAACACCAAGAAGAACTGAATCCAGAATCCCATCCCTTGACGCTTCTCGATGATCCCGACCTCTTTTGACTGGCGATCTCTATAACTCGTTCGCGTCGCGAGGTCTTGCGCAACATACCCTGGTATCATGGTAAACGTAATCGCGGATACGGCCGCAGACCAGGAAAGACCATCGTCTCCCGCCTCGAGCACTGCAATGTCTGCCTGAAGGTCTGCAGGAGCACCGTTGGTGATCACGGACGAAAACAAACCGGAATCAAGGTAGGCTTTGACAGCCTGCTCACGAGAATCGCCGAGCCCTTCCTTCCCCTGAGGACCGATCCCTGCGACATGGAGCGCAATGGACTTCTTTGCCGGCTGAACCGACTGCGCCGGTTGCTGCCCCAACACCGATGGCACCCCATCCCGGACCATGATGCATCCGGAATTGCTCAACGACAGGAGAACCAATGCGATGATTAACCAGGGCATTTTCTGCACACAACCTTCCACGCACGCTCTGGCCCATGAACCGAAACTTTCTTACAGCAACACATGCAGGTCCCGCTTAGGCCACTTTGCCGGTCAGCTTCACAATTTTTTGCGCCGCTTCCCACAAGTCGTTGGCCACTTCCAGTTTCAGACCTGACTCCGCCAACAACTTGCGGCCTTCTTCGGCATTCGTCCCTTGCAGGCGAACCACCAACGGCACCGTAATCTTCACTTCCTTGGCCGCCTCGATCACCCCGTTGGCAATGCGCTCACAGCGCACGATCCCGCCGAAAATGTTGATGAAGATGCCCTTCACGTTCGGATCCTTGAGGAGAATCCTGAATCCGGCTGCCACCGTCTCTTTGGTCGCGCCGCCGCCGACATCCAGAAAGTTCGCCGGCTCACTGCCTGCCAGCTTGATCACATCCATTGTCGCCATGGCGAGACCCGCGCCGTTCACCATGCAGCCGATGTTGCCGTCCAACTTCACATAATTCAGATTGTTTGCGCCGGCTTCGATTTCCAACGGATCTTCTTCGTTGAGATCGCGCATCTGCTGGACATCGGCATGCTTGAACAAACCGTTATCATCGAAGGAAACTTTGCCGTCGAGCGCGACGATCGTCTTTTCTTTGGTGATGATGAGCGGGTTGATCTCCACCATCGCCGCGTGCTTCTCCATAAACATGCGATAGAGATTACCCATCATCTGGATGAAGGGATTCATCACGGCCGGCTCGATCGTATTGAGGCCAAGTGCAAACGCCACGTTGCGCCCGTTGTAGCCTTGAAATCCCACGGCGGGATCGATCAATTCCTTGATGATCTTTTCGGGCGTCTTTTCCGCGACCTCTTCGATTTCCATCCCGCCTTCGGTGCTGGCGATGAATACAGGCCAACCGGAATCGCGGTCGACCAGGATGCTCAAATACAATTCCTTGCTGATGTTCGCGCCTTCTTCGAGAAGGAGCCGATGGACCTGACGGCCTTTGGGACCGGTCTGGTGAGTCACCAGCGTCTTGCCGATCAACTCCTTGGCCAAGCCTGCCACAGCCGCCTTGTCCTTGGTGATCTTGACGCCGCCCGCCTTGCCGCGCCCGCCCGCATGGATCTGCGCCTTCACGACGAACACGGGTGTGTTCAGCTCATTGGCCCAGGCCGTCGCCGCTTCCGGAGACGTCACTTCTTTTCCGCGTGGGACCGGCACTCCGAATTGCGCAAACAACTGCTTCGCCTGAAACTCATGCACATTCATGCTGTACCCCTCTTAGCTCTCTTTTCTGGTGTAGGCCGGGAGGACCATGGGAGAGATGACATTACTCAGGTTGCCGTGTTTTTTCGCATCGGCCCGGAACCGCTGCAGATGCTGCACAGTAAGCTTGCCCTGCTTCATGGAGCCGGCGCGACCGGCCGCCGTCAATCCTGAGCGCTTGCCGAACACCATCAGGTCGAGCAGCGAATTCCCCATCAATCGATTGCGTCCGTGCAGTCCCCCGGAGGCTTCGCCGGCCACGAACAAATTCTTCACGTTGGTTTCCGAATTCGTATCGATCTTCACGCCGCCGTTCTGATAGTGCAGCGTCGGATAGATCAACACCGGATCTTTACTGATATCGATACCGAACCGATCAAACTGCATCAGCATGGCGGGGAAATGCTTCTCGACAGTGCCGGGTCCGTGCTCCACATCGAGCAAAGGCGTATCCAACCACACGCCCACACGCCCGGACATCGTGCGAATGCCACGGCCCTCTTCACACTCGCGAATGATGGAAGACGAGACGACGTCGCGGGTATCGAGTTCGTTCACAAAACGTTCGCCCTTGGCATTGACCAGATGGCCGCCTTCCGAGCGAATTCCTTCGGTGACCAACTGGCCGACCAGCTGTTCAGGAAAGACCGCCCCTGAGGGGTGATATTGGAACGTGTCGATATGCGCCAGCTTCGCACCCATGCGGTAGGAGAGGCAGAGCCCGTCTCCGGTCGCCCCATAGTGATTGCTGGTCGGGAAGCCTTGGATGTGCAGCCGGCCGATACCGCCGGTGGCGAGAATCACCGACTTCGCGGCAACGACGACAAACCGGTGATTGTCCAGATCCTTGAAAATAGCGCCGCTGCACTGGCCGTTCTCATCGCTGAGCAACTCCACCGCCGCGCAGAATTCGAGCAGCTGAATCTTCTGATTCAGCACTTCATCCTTGAGCACCCGCATGATTTCAAGTCCGGTGTAATCGGAGCAGGTCAGGAGCCGCGGCTTGGAACTGCCGCCGCCCTTTTTCACATGCAGATTGCCATCCGCCTGCCGATCAAATAACACGCCCAGCTCAATGAGCCACTTGGCGATCGCAGGACCGTCATCAACCATAGCCTTCAGCAGGTCATGGTCATTGTGCATGTGGCCGCCCTTGAGGGTATCGAGGAAATGGGTGACGGGAGAATCCTCAGGCGCCACGGAGATCTGCATCCCGCCCTGCGCCATCACACTGTTGGAATCGCCCAATCTGAGCTTGGTGGCCAACATGACTTTGGCGCCGGCTCCGTGCGCATGCAGCGCCGCGGCGCAACCGGCCCCACCTCCGCCGATCACTAACACGTCGGTGGTGTAGTCCGGAGTCAGATCCACATCGTCCTGGATCAGACTGTTCCCTTCGAGCAAGGTTGCCAACTCGACGACCGTCTTTTCATCGATGTTGGGACCGAACCGGATAGGGCGATAGGCACTGGCTCGATAGTCAGGATGATACTTATGAATCAGCTGGTCGCGGTCGGCAGGAGAAAACTTGGGAATGGTTTGCTTCCGGCGAGCATCCCGAGTTTTGTGCACAATCTGTTGGAGCGCGTGAATATCCATCTCGGGTAGCCTCGACAATAAAACTATTTTACGGTCGCACAGTGGTCGGCAAGTTCCTTCTCATTCATGGCGAGAATCTTCTTCCACTCATCGTTGAAACGACCGTCCTGAATTTCCTTGATCCGCACATCCAGCCCCAGCGGCTTTTCCGTAAAGTGCGCGCCCTGCGCGCGGCTCACATAGAGCGCCACCAGGTTGGGAGCAATGTCGGCGATGCAGACCGGCGTGCACATGCCGCACATCACACAGTCCATAAACATCTCGGACACGCTCTTGAAGTCACCGAAGACCGCTTTCCAGACACCTTCCCGCACATCGATTTTCTGAGGACAGGCTTCGGTGCAGGCGTTGCAATTCCGGCAGAGTGGCGCTTCCGGATAGAGATTGAAGAGGTCCTGCTTGGGATCCTTGAGCGTTTGGATATCGTACGTCGCCTTTCGCGCGGGAAACGGCGGCATGATGGTGAACGACATGCCGTCCTGCACGGCCATTTGACAAGCCAGACACGTCCGCACCTTGGGATCGTCTTTAGTCCGATAGTAGGTCGCACAGGCGCCACAGAACCCGCCAAGGCAACCGGCGCCCCGCACCACTTCCTGTCCCGTGTACCACAGAGCCTTAATGACGGTGATCCCCTCCGGCACGTCGTATTTCTTGCCGGAGATTTCGATCGAGACCATCCGAGGCTTCATCACCTCAGGTTGATCGATAACGTTGGTGTCTTCTTGTGCCATGTTCCTCAAACCGGTGAGGGGGTGAAGCATGAGGGGCAAGGCGGGAGAAACTCCCATACCTTACCCCTCGCTGCGTGCTCACACAGTATACGTGCCACTCACTGCAAAAAAGAACCGTCTTCTATGCAATCGCGTCGATGATCGCATTCAACGTAGCGCTCGGACGCATCGCCTTCGCAGCCTTCGCGTCATCGGGGTGATAGTACCCGCCGACATCTACCGGCTTACCTTGCGCCGCGAGCAACTCGCCGGAGATCTTGGCTTCGTTGTCCGCCATTTCTTTCGCGATCTTCACAAAACGCGCTTGCAGATTCTTATCCTGCGTCTGTTGGGCCAAGGCCTGGGCCCAGTATAACGCGAGATAGAAATGACTACCCCGGTTATCGATCTCACCCACTTTACGCGCCGGCGACTTGTTACTCTCCAAAAACTTCGCGTTGGCTTGATCAAGCGTGTCCGCCAGCATCTTCGCGGCCGGATTGTTGGCCACTTTGGCCAGATGCTCCAAGGACGCGGCCAGGGCGAGGAATTCACCCAGCGAATCCCATCGCAGATAGCCTTCTTCCTGGAACTGCTGCACGTGTTTCGGTGCGGATCCCCCGGCACCAGTTTCAAAGAGACCGCCGCCGTTCAGCAACGGCACGATCGACAGCATCTTGGCGCTGGTTCCGATTTCGAGAATCGGGAACAGGTCGGTCAGATAGTCGCGCAACACGTTCCCGGTCACGGAGATCGTGTCCTTGCCTTCCTTGATCCGCTCCAGCGAGAGGCGCGTCGCCTCGGCCGGAGTCATGATCCGGATATCGAGCCCGTTGGTATCGTGATCTTTCAGATACTGATTCACCTTCGTGATCAATTGCGCATCGTGCGCCCGATCCTTGTTCAACCAGAAAATCGCCGGGGCTCCGGTCGCCCGCGCACGTGTCACTGCCAGTTTGACCCAGTCACGAATCGGCGCATCCTTCACCTGGCACATGCGCCAGATATCGCCCTCTTCAACCTGGTGTTCCAGCAATGTCTTCCCTGAGGCATCCACCACGCGAATGGTCCCGTTGCCAGGCGCCTTGAAGGTCTTGTCATGCGAACCGTATTCCTCGGCCGCTTGCGCCATCAGACCGACGTTGGGCACGCTGCCCATCGTCTTCGGATCGAGGGCGCCGTGCTTCTTGCAGAAATCGATGACCTCTCGATAGACGGGCGCATAGCTGGCATCCGGGATGACGCACTTCGCGTCCGCCGCCTTGCCGTCCGGGCCCCACATCTTGCCGCTGTCGCGAATGACCGGCGGCATGGACGCATCGATGATGATGTCGCTGGGCACGTGCAGATTGGTGATACCCTTGTCGGAGTTCACCATTGCCATCGGAGGACGCTGCTTGTACACAGCCTGGATGTCGGCTTCAATTGCTTTGCGCTGATCCTCCGGCAAGGCCTTGATCTTGGCATAGAGGTCGCCAAGACCGTTGTCCGGATCGACACCCAGCTTCTTGAGCGTCTCGCCGTGCTTCGCGAACACATCCTTGTAATAGACCGTCACGGCATGACCGAAGATCTTGGGATCCGAGATCTTCATCATGGTGGCCTTCATGTGGAGCGAGAACAGCACACCCTGCTTGGCCGCGTCCTGAATCTGTTCTTCGAGGAATGTGCGCAAGGCCTTGACGCTCATGAACGTCGCGTCGATCACTTCCCCGGCCTGCAATGCCACTTTCGGCTTGAGCACCGTGGTCTTGCCGTCCTGGCCGACGAATTCGATCTTGACATCGGTCGCCGCCGGTGTCGTCATCGACTTCTCGTTCGAGAAGAAGTCTCCGCCCTTCATATGGCTGACATGCGTCTTGGAGTCCGCGCTCCAGGCACCCATCTTATGGGGATGCTTTCTGGTGTGGGCCTTCACTGAAAGCGGCGCACGGCGGTCGGAGTTGCCTTCGCGCAATACCGGATTCACCGCACTGCCTTTGACTTTGTCGTAGCGAGCCTTGATGTCTTTTTCCTTATCATCCTTCGGGTTCTCAGGATACAGCGGGAGCTTGTAGCCTTGGCCCTGCAGCTCCTTGATCGTCTCCTGCAACTGGGGAAGCGAGGCGCTGATGTTCGGCAACTTGATGATATTGGCTTCCGGCTGCTTCGCCAGTTCGCCCAATTCAGCCAGCGCATCCGGCTGCCGCTGCTCCGGCGTCAGATATTCCGGGAACACCGCAATGATTCGGCCGGCCAACGAGATATCTCGCAACTCGACCGCCACACCCGCCGCCTTGCTGAAGGCATTGATAATCGGCAAAAACGAATACGTCGCCAACATCGGCGCTTCATCGGTCTTGGTGTAAATAATCTTCGAAGCTTTCGTGCTCATGAGTTCCCCTCTTTGCTCTCGTGTTAGTTCAACGCGTTCAGCGCTGAACCCGCCTTGAACCACGCGATCTGTTGCTCGGTGATGCTGTGGTTCGCCTGGATGGTGAGCGCCTTGCCATCCGCCTTGTGTATCGTCACCTGCACCGGCTTGCCGGGAGCCAAACTGCTCAACCCCGTCACGCTGATACGGTCCTGCTGCTCGATCTTCTCGTAATCCTTCGGGTCAGCGAAGGTTAACGCCAAGATCCCCTGTTTCTTCAGATTTGTTTCATGGATGCGCGCGAAGCCTTTGACGAGCACCACTTTGACGTTCAAGAATCGCGGTGACATCGCGGCATGCTCACGGCTGCTGCCCTCACCGTAGTTCTCATCGCCGACCACGATTGAGCCGATTCCCTTGGCCTTATAGGCCCGGGCAATCTGCGCAATGGTCAAATTCGATTCGCCGGTCAGGACATTGGTGCCCTTGCCAGGCTCGGATGCAAACGCGTTGTTGGCACCCAAGAACATATTGTCGCTGATCTTGTCGAGATGACCGCGGAACTTGAGCCAGGGACCGGCCGGAGAGATATGGTCCGTGGTGGTCTTGCCCTTGGTCTTGATCAAGAGCGGCAACTTCTCGAAGTCCTTCCCGTCCCAACGGGGGAACGGCTGCAAGAGCTGCAACCGCTCGCTGGTCGGAGGAATATCGACAGTGAGTCCATCGCCGTTCTCGGCCGGAGCGACAAAGCCCTCTTCGCCCTTCGCAAAGCCCTTTGCAGGAAGCTCTTCCCCCTGCGGTGGTTCCAGCTTGAATTCTTTCCCGTCCGCACCCTTGAGCGTGCCATTGACCGGATCGAATCCCAAGTCGCCGGACAACGCGTACGCAGTCACCACTTCCGGGCTGGCGAGGAACGACAAGGTTTCGTTGATGCCGTCGTTGCGGCCGGGGAAATTGCGATTGAAGGAACTGACAATCGAATCCGCCTTGCCCTTCACACCATCGGCGCGCTTCCACTGGCCGATGCAGGGACCGCAGGAGTTCGACAACACTGTTCCACCCATTTGCTCGAACGTGTCCAAGAATCCATCGCGCTTCATCGTGTGATAAATCCGCTCGGAGCCTGGCGACACGAGGAACGAGGCCTTCGCCTTCAACCCGGCCTTCAGGCCCTGCTTGGCAATGTGCGCCGACCGGCTGATGTCTTCATAGGAAGAATTCGTGCAGCTGCCGATGAGCGCCGCCTTGACTTCGATCGGATAGCCCTTCTCCTTCGCTTCGGCGGCCATCTTGGAGATAGGCCGGGCAAGATCGGGCGTATGCGGACCGACCACATGCGGCTCCAGCTTCGACAGGTCCACTTCGACGATCTGATCGTAATACTTCTCCGGTGACTGCGCGACTTCCGGATCAGCGACGAGCAATTCCTTGTTCGCCATGGCGAGATTGGCAAGGTCGGCACGATCCGTGATGTTCAGATAGGCCACCATCTTTTGATCGAAGGGGAATACCGAGGTGGTGGCGCCGAGCTCTGCGCCCATGTTGCAAATGGTGCCCTTGCCGGTCGCGCTGATGGTTTCGGCGCCGGGTCCGAAGTATTCGACGATCTTGTTGGTTCCGCCTTTGACGGTGAGCAGACCGCAGAGATAGAGAATGACATCTTTGGGAGACGCCCAGCCGCTCAACTTTCCGGTCAAACGGATACCGATCAGCTTCGGATGAAGCACTTCCCAGGGCAGTCCAGCCATGACTTCGCCGGCATCCGCACCGCCGACACCAATGGCCAACCCGCCCAATCCACCGCCGTTCGGCGTGTGGGAGTCGGTCCCGATGATCAAGCTACCGGGGAACGCGTAGTTCTCCAGCACAACCTGGTGAATGATGCCGGCGCCCGGCTTCCAGAACCCGATGCCATACTTCTTCGCAGCGGACGCGAGGAAATTATAGACTTCCTTGTTCTCGTCCATCGCGCGAAGCAGGTCCTTCTCGGAGCCCATTTCGGCACGGATCAAATGATCACAATGGATGGTGCTCGGGACGGCCGCCTGCGCCTTATTCGCCTGCATAAACTGCAACATGGCCATCTGTGCCGTCGCATCCTGCATCGCCACACGATCCGGACGCAGTGCCAGCATCGCCTTGCCGCGATCCCAGGTCTGCGTGTCAAAGTTATCTGCGTGGGAGACCAAAATCTTGTCAGCCAGCGTCAGGCCGCGACCGAATTTCTTTCTGGCCTTGGCGAACACGTCCGGCATCTTGGCGTACAGTTTTTTTGCGAGATCCATCGACATCTTCTCTTCTCCACATTCTGGCTGGAAGCTACTGACAGTGGGCTATGGGGCTGAGCATCCACCAAGACCGACTGCCGCTTGTCTCCCGCCTATATTTATGGGGGCACTTCCCGCGACTATTTCAGCGGCGGGACCTCCCGCCGTTTTGGGGCTGCGTAGTTCACGAGATAGTCGAACAGCCTGATCAGGCGGCTGTCCTGACGCTTCTGATCCACCCAGTGGCCGATCAAGCCGATCGTCCGCGAAAGGATGAAGAATCCGTTCAAACTATCGACCGGGAATCCGATATCGACCAACACGGCCGCCATCGTTCCGTCCACATTGAGGATCAAGTTATCTTTCTTCGCTGCCGTAACCTGTTCGACCTGCAACGCAAAATCGAGACAGGGGGTCTTGATGGGCAGGCTCTTCACATAACCCACCAGCTCCTTCACCCGCTTGTCCGGGTTGCGCAAGCTCTTCACACGATGGCCGATGCCGGGCACCGGGCCATGGTTCTTCTTCATATAGGTCAGAAATTCGTCAACCGTCATCTTGTTATCGACGGCATGCTTAAAGAACCGTCCGGCATCGGTGACGGCACCGCCGAAGCGCGGGCCGATCATGATGAGTCCGGCGGCCACTGACTGGGACAGACCGATCCCGGCGCAGGCCGCGATGATCGTCCCCAACGCTCCGCTCACGCAGGGGCCATGGTCGGCGGAGAGCATCATGATGCGCTTGATGATTTCGGCTTCCTGCTTGGAGATCAACCGCTTGTCCCACAAGAGTCCGACGACATGGGGAATTTCGTAGCCCTTGTTGATGAGCTCGGAGGCGGGATATCCGTCATAGCAGGGTTCGTCGCCACGATCGTCGCTGATCGTGGTACGAATCAGTGGGGTGACCATGACTTCATCGGCCTTCATGGCCGCTTCAATACTCTTTGGCAGCTTCGGCAGTGAGGCCGGCTCGACCGGTTCCTTTACCTGGCCGGACTTCAGCATGTCCTGATAGACGTCCTTGATCGCCGGGCCGAGTGCTCCGAAGGTCGCCGGCACAATCGCGCCGGACTTTTTGAGAGCATCGGACTTGGAACGGGCCGAACCTTCGCCCTTCAGCCCCTCCTTCGCGCCCGCGTGACCGAACTTCATGCCCTTCGGCAGACTTTCCTGGCAGAAGCCGGAGACCACAGCCATCAACTTCACGCGGCGTTTTTTCGCGCCGTACCACTCGGCCGCGCGCTCTTCGAGATCGCCGCCCATTTCGCCGACAATGACGACCGCCTTCGTCTGCGGATCGTTCTCAAACATTTCAAGGTAGCTCACGTAGTCAGTTCCCGGATAGGCGTCGCCGCCGATACCGATGGCGGTCGTGATACCGTCGGCGAACTGTGAGCAAATCCAGATAATTTCGTTGGAGAGACCGCCCGACTTGGTGATGACCCCGAAGGACCCTTCGCGATAAAGCTTGGACAGCACAAGGTTGTCGAACGCGCCGCCGATAACCCCGAGCCGACAGGAGCCGGCTGACACAATACCGATCGACGAAGGGCCGTTAAACACCTTGCCAAGCTTTCTGGCATGGGCCCCAAGAATCTTAGCGTCCTTCTCGGGCACGCCTTCGGTGATCATCGACACCACCTTGATGTGCGTATCGTCGAGGGCTTCCATCCCGCCCTTCATGGCACGATCGGCGCCGATGTAGACGAGGCTGGTGTTGATCTGAGGATGGTGCTTGGTGGCTTCGGCGACCGTTTTATAGATGGGGACCGCGACCAGTCCGCTTCCGTAGGGAATCTCGTGCGTCTTCCCGGCATCCGGCGGATAGACAAAGGCCAGGACGTTCAGCGAACGCTTGATCAGGTAGCAGAACTCGGCCATCCGGCGCGCGGCGTTGACGCCAGCCACGCCGCCCTGAATGACCACATAGGTATCTTTGTTTGCCAGGATACTCATCGGGATCTCCCCTTCTTAAAAAACCATGATGAGTGACGGGTGACACGTGACGTGGAGGGTCGATGCCCCTGAAGTCCTGTCACGCGCAACGCGTCACTCGGTACGCATCATTTCGCTTGGAGCGCCTTATCGACAATGTCAGTGAGCGGCGTGTTGCGATCGAAAACACTGATGTCGAACCCTTCGTCCTTGAGCGCGCGCATCGCGTCGAGGCCTTCCTTCTCTCGCGGGCCTCCGCGACGCACCCAGATTTTCACGCCCTTGAGCTTGCCTTCCGACTTGGCCTTGCGGAATCCGTTGATGATGCCGCCGAATGTCTTCACCACGTCGGTGAAATTGGCGATCGCGCCGCCGACAATGATGTTCTTGATTCCGGGCAGCGAGCAGACTTTCTCCGTCAGCACTTCAACCGCCCAATCGGGCGGATCGCCGGAGTATTCGGCGTAGTTCGCCAACTTACCGCCGCGCGCCACGACGGCATCGGAATAATAAACGCTGGCACCGCCGCCTGCGGGGAGCATTGCCGTATCGCCACCGGGAATTTCGATGAACTTGACGGAGCCCTTGATCTTGCTGTCGACCGCCATGACCTCCTCTTCCTGCTTGGAGTAGGCCCGGCCGAATTCTGCAGCAAATGCAAAGTTCCAATCCGGATGGCGGAATTTGGCGTCGCCGTCGAGCAAGGTCACGGCATCAAGCGCCACCAGCTCGCCGTCGCTCGCGCGAGTCACGACGGGATTGACTTCCAGGTACTGCGCATCTTCGCTATCGAAGCAGCCATACATTTTCCCGGCGAAATCGGCCATTTTCTTGATCAGCGGACCGGTAAATCCCGCCTCTTTCGAGAGCTTTTCGAGCGCATCGGCGGAAGGGGCCTGTCCGATCTCGAGACAGAGTCGCTTGACCCGTTCCCAATTCGACTCGACCTCGATCCCGCCGCAATTGGCCACGAGAATCTCACTGCCTTCGCGCGTCGACTTCACCGCGCAATAATATTCTTCTTTGTGAGGAATCATTTCTGACACGATGACCTGCGTCACCGTGATGCTCCCGACTTGGCGACCGATCATTTCCTTGGTCGCGGCTTCCGCTGCCTTGAAATCCAGATCGACCTTGACCAAACCAAGCTTAAACCGTGACCCGAGGGCCTCGTGGGCCTTGGCGACAAGCTTAGATTTCTTCAGCCATTCATTCGCTTGCCCCAGCTTTGTCAACTCGTCAACGGATGTGACGACGACGTAATTGGGGACATTGATCCCCCACTTCTTCATCAGCCCCATTCCGGGACCTTCAAGCACCTTGGCCATGACGACACTCCTTCAGCGTAGTGGAAACCAGCGATAAGGGAGCCGGATTGTAGCGAAATCACAGGGATGACTCAATACACCAGAGGTACTAACTGGGGGAGGCTCAAAAGGCCTAGTCCGCTAGCCTGATCAGGGAAAGCAGTCACTATCTAACACATTGAATTATTGGAGTACACCATCCAAAGACCACGGCAACACCGCGCTCAACCTGTCAATGATCTCAGGGACAATCTCAACGACGCGTCCGAATCTTCTGACAGGTAGTGCAAATAAATGAACTTCGCTCGCTTTGTATGCGCCGGATAAGGGTTCCACATTTCCCCGGACAAGGGAGCCCCTCCTTGCCATACACAAGATGGTGTTGCCTGTAGGTCCCTTCGGAACCGTCAGGAGCAAAGAAGTCTTTGACACTGGACCCCCCACATACAATGGCCTGGCGCAAAATTGATTGCATCTCATGATAGAGACGGCCGACGGCAGAGGGAGCGAGTTGACTGGCGATCACATCCGGATGCAAACCGGCTCGAAACAGGGCTTCATTCGCATAAATATTTCCGATGCCCGCAATTACTTGTTGATGCATCAGCACCCCCTTCAAGCGACGTCGAAAGCGGCGGAGCAGCTGAGTAAACTCTTCGCAGGTGACGTGAAGCGGATCGCATCCAAACCGCCTGGCCAGATAGCGATCGAGCCCCGCACGATCCAGCAAAGAGAGACGGCCGAACCGGCGCGGGTTCCAATAGCGCAATGAACCGGTCGACGTAGAATCGAATCGCATCGTGTAGTGCACATGCTGGGGGAACTTGATCGACACGGCCGGAAATAAAAGCAGCCCGGTCATACCGAGTTCTGCCACGAGATAGCGCCTGTTTCCCGCTTTCTCAAATTCAATCGCGACACTCTTCCCGTATCGATCGACCGCCGTCACGACACTCCCCGGATACCACCAATCTGTATCGCCGCCTTCGCGAACGATGTCGGACCTCCCGACGAGTACACCGGTAACCTGCGCCCCAATCAAGCGCGCGCGAAGTTGACGAGCCGCGACTTCGGCTTCGGGAAGTTCAGGCATAGGGCCCTTTACGCGATGAAAAGAAATGACGCATCGATGCGAATCATTACGCCATGCGAACGAGGGGAAACGCAATATTAGAGATACCGACAGCAGCCCGGCTACAAGGCATGCGGAGCAGAAGTGGATCCGGCCTTCTTACTCGCTCGATGGGAGCGCAGCTTGAGTACGTTCTCAATGGTCTCCTGCAGCTGGGGAAGCGGCATCGCTCCAGGCCGACGGGCTTTGACAAACGCCACTGCCTCTTCATAGGGCAGGCCTTGGTTGCAGCAAAAATAGGCGATCAGGACGGACGCAGACCGCCCCATCCCGGCACGGCAACAGACCAGCGTTCTGGTTCCTGGGGCACGCGCTTCGAGCCAAGCTACCGCACGATCGAGCCGCACAGGGTCTACTGCTGAAAACTCTTTGAATGGAATATACTCGTAGTCCAGCCAGACGGGAGGCTCAACGCTAAACTCTTCCGCCACCAGCAACAATCCGGCAATCCCCGGCATGGGGTTCCGAGCCTCGTCGATATTGCCCAGTATCAATGCATTAGAAATCACATGCATAGCGATCTACGTATAGTATTGTGTGAAACGGGTCAAGCGAATCACGGCTGATCGACTCGGCCGTTGC
Source organism: Nitrospira sp. (assembly GCA_024998645.1). Taxonomy (GTDB): domain Bacteria; phylum Nitrospirota; class Nitrospiria; order Nitrospirales; family Nitrospiraceae; genus Nitrospira_D. Next base: position 13,914 of record JACOEJ010000045.1, on the reverse strand, counting down.
AGTCTGCTGAAGCCCCTCGCTATACTCGCCTATCCATTCATGACGAAAAGAGGACCTGAATGCCTTCGCTCTCTCCGGAAGAAGTTGAACAGAGACTGACTTCGGTCCACTGCGCCATTTGCAAGGGGGATCGGTTTGGGATCGACCGCCGCTTCATGCAACCGGATGGTGAGTGGCGGGGCGTCTGCATGAAATGCCGATACAGCTTTCCTGTCTACACTGACATGGAGTTTTACCAGCGCACCCAGCCGGATATCCCCTATCGCCTCAAAGAAATCGCCTGCCGCACCTGTCAACACCGCGGAGTCACATTGGATTTCCGTATTACCATGTCGGTTCGCGAAGCGATCTACTTTGTCACCTGCCTCGGCTGCAACACTAAATTCCCCGAGCAATCGTCGCTGGAGGCCTTTGAATAACTCCCCTTTAGTCAGCCTCCGGGTGTATACTGAACATATGGACGATAAGAAAAAACAGCCAGATCCCGAATCGGTACCGAAAGCCCGCAAGGAAATCCCCCTCATTTCCGTGCCTAACGACCGCGACATGATCGCCGCAGAAATGGCGGAGATGTTCGACGAGGATCGCGTCAGCCATCAGCACGGCAGTTCCGAACCGGAAGCGGATTAATATCCCCTCAGGCTGGTCGAATTATCTGCACGGTCCCATCGCGCTCGATTCGTCCCACCGCCGACACTTTCCCCTCCCGCTCTTTCCGCACGACTCGCTCGATCTGCACGATAGCACCGCGATGCCAGTCATCAAACGGTGCGTTTGAATCAGACCTTAATCGATCCTGACGTCCGATTTCAGACCGCCCCAACTCGTTGCAGAGCCATGCCCGCTTCTCGCCTTTCAACTCGCGCAATTCACTGACCACGCGATAGACATCAGGTCTACGCTCGACGATGGTCCGCCCATCCTTCCTGAGTAGCAGATACGAAAACTTCAACGCGTCTTTAATGAAACCCACCGCCTCGTCGATCTTTTGGATTCCTGGCGGCGGTTCCCAGCCCCGCTCTTCATGGCACCAATCGAACGGATTCACCAGTGCGGGGCAACTCTTTCCATGGAGGCAGGGGCTATAGATCGTGCAACGTTTCTCCTGAATCAATCGATCCCGCAACTGATGCAGCGCTCTCGAGGTATCGCGTAACGCCGGCTCGACAATCATAAGCGTACCGGTCGGAGCTAACCTCGCCAGAAGTTGCGTCACGAGTCCTACTTTCGCCTGCACGGGATCGGCATTTCGGGGATATAGTTCGTTCAGGCAATTCGCCGCGATGATCAAATCATACGGAGCTTGCTGTTCAACCTGGCTGAGCCACGCCCCATTCGGCGAACGCTCCAGATTTCCCTCATACGTACTCAGGCTTCCATCAATCGCTCCAGATTCCCGGCAGTAGGTCTCCCAGAGACTCCGGGCATGCTTCAGAGCTTCAACTGAAGCATCGACTGCGACAACGGTGAGATCTTTGATTCGTCCTGGCCAATGCTGGTGGAACCAATCAAGGACGGCCAACGCCCCCCCACCCGGTCCCGATCCCACATCAAGAATACGGATCGAACGGCCAGAGGCTTGATCCGGCCAGCCTTGCGGCATCTCGTCGAGCAGAATCTGAATCTTGGACAGGTTTACCGGCAGGAAGTATTTGAGATAGGCTGCGGCATGCCTCGGATGATCGAGATAGTCGGATCGTAGTGAGGCACGATCTTTCGTAAAGAGCCGTGAGAGATCGGCTACGGCTTCTGCAATGCGATTTATGCCACCCCGGTCAGAACTGGAGGCGACCTGCTCAATGGCAGTGAGGAGGATCGGCGAGAGACGGGCAACTGCCTGACATTGGTTGAAGGCCATATCGTCGTAGTGTATGCTCACTTCCTGAGGAGAACAATCATGAGTGAACCACTTCTGCAAGCCTACTTAGAAGTTGAAATGGCCATGGAGCGCTTCACGCTGGTCCTGCATGACCATGTTGACCACCTTCGTAATACAGAGCCGCCAGGCTCCGACAAACTGCATCGCATGAGCAACGGAACCAAAGCCATGCGCGATAGCGCGTCGATCTACTTGTCCTATGCCAAATACGTCGCTCACGGGATGCCCGCCAGTGAGGAACTGATCGAAGACGATTTACAGGGGTAAGAGCCGACACGTTGATCGAGCGCGCCATCCGTTCCCAATAAAACGAAAGGCCCGCCGGGGATCACCCGGCGGGCCTTTTCATTGCGTTACCAGCGTCGATTAAATGCTGCGCATGAAATGGGACACGTCATCTTGATTCACTGCCCCACCCATGACAGAAGACATCGCAACGTTGGTAGACTTCTTACCGGTGAGTCCGGATTCCACTTCGTCCACAATTAATTCCACCGGCATCGACTGACCGCCATAGACCCGCGGTCCACCGATGATCTTGGCATTGGAGTAGCCATAAATCGCCGTCGCCACTTCCTTGGCCAGCCAACCGACATAGTTGAATTCCGGCACCACAATCAACTTGGCATTTTTGCAAAGTTCACGCAGTTCCTTCGTGGGGAATGGCCTCAAGGATCGAACCTTGATCAAGCCGATCTTGATACCCTTCTCCGCGCAAATACGCACCGCTTCCCGCGACTGAGCCGCGGCGCTGCCTGAAGCAATGATCACAGCCTCGGCACCGTCTACATTTTCAGCCGTGAGCAATCCGCCCATGTACTGATTGATATACTTCCGCGACCGTTCCACGGCAGCCCACACTTCTTGCTGCCAAACGGCGTGGATGTTGTAGGCCATGAAGTTTGACTTTTGAACCGGGGCGTCGCGCGAGAGACGCGCGGGAGGATTCTCTGCATCGAGGACGGGCACCGCGCCGCGCCAGGCTTCACGCGGAGGCAGCTTCATACTGCGATCCTGCATGCGCACATAGCCACGAGCATGCGTGACAAAGAATCCATCGCAGCAGACACCGACCGGCAGAGTCACATCGTTCTTCTCACTGATGACGAACCCGGCCATCGTGAAATCGAACATGTCCTGCTGATTTTCAGCATGGAACACGATCATGCCACAGTTCAGGAGATAGGAGACTTCAATATTATCCGGCTGGATCGCGAGCGGAGCATTGACCACGCGGCAGGTGAACATCGCCACAGCCGGCAACCGATGGCCGGGCCATGATGCAATGCCTTCGAGACCTCTCAAGGTCCCAGGTCCAGCAGTCGCCGTATAGCAGCGGACGCCAGCGCGGGAGCCTCCGGCGATGGCGGCCATGACGCCGACTTCTTCCTCACCGCGGTAATACTCTTTTACATATCCTTCGCCGTAGAGCACACCCACGAGCTGCATGGTTTCGCTCTGGGGCGTAATCGGGTAGGCAATCGCCAAATCGACGTTCGAGCGTCGGATCGCTTCCTTGGCCGCTTCGCTTCCCGTAATAAATTCCTTCGTCCTCGGAGCTTCGTGAAACAGATACTCAGGGGTGACGACTTTTTGCCGCTTGGCTTCGGCATGCGGGTCTTTCTTTGCCGGTGCCACAGTGGCAGCAGGAGCACCCGGGGGATTCGTTTTGACTTCAGCTTCGCTCATCGTTGCACCTCTTGGCTATATCGCCCGTGATCCCAACCCTTACCCTTCACGCTTCATCTGTTCAGCCGAATGGCCGAATGTACCCGCGCTGCCGACTCCGGCAACCGTGGGCATGAAAGTCAAAGGATTGGTGTGAGTCTTTCCACCGTGGACTTTGGACTGCGTTCCTGTAAACCGGACATTCTCGCCGTTCTCCGGCAACTTAATCCCCATTTCTTCACGAACCTTCTTGAATATCTGCGCGGTCTTCTTCAGTTTGAGCACATCCGAATCGCGGATCGTCAACATGGCATCTTCGTGGCCCTGCTCGGCGCAGATCGCCATCGTGCAGCAATTTGTCCCTGCTCGGATCATCTTGAGCGTCAGATTCGCATAGTGGCAATGCACGCCGATGAAGATACAGGCTTCAATTTTATTTCCCCAAATCGTCAGATTCGGATGATTGGGATTGATAACCTCTTCCGGATCGATCTTCGGATATTTCGGCCGATAGTCCGGCATCGGGATAATCATCACGTTCGGAATCTGTGCGGCAATTTCCAGCGTGGCCTTGGCCTTTTCAATGGCATGTTCATTCCAGGCCCACAACACCATCGGCCCCGGGAAGAGCGTCGCGTTGGGACTGGTCAACATCTTGCGGGCCATCTCCTCGATGACCTTATCCTCGTTAGGCTCCAGCAGTCCGTAAAACAAGCCTTCGCCTGGATCGGGCAGCGAAACACCAAGCTGTGCTGCGGATGGAGGATGAAATCCAGCCGGTCCCGGAACGATGATTCTCTCTCTCTTATCTTGCGTTGTTGCCACGCCCGTTCCCCTTTCTTGCCGAATAATCAGACGCTAGGGCTTACCAAAACTGCCGTCGTGCTCTTGTCGCCATAGGTAATATTGTCAGTGATGGCGGCCAACGGTAATTGATCGATCATGATCATCTTAATGGCGTTATTCTTGGCCATGTTGTCACAGACCCACACGCACTGCGCGCAACCCTTACAACGATCCACGGCCACGTACGCAGAACCGTACTTAAAACCCTTATCCTTCCCCATCTCTTCGCTATATTGGATGGTGTTGGCTTCCGGGCAATACTGCGTGCAGAGCTTACAGCTCTTTGCGGCACAAATTTCAACATTGATATCAGCTACGAGATACATGGAAACTCCTTATGTATCGCTATTAGGCACTGGCCGCGGCGGCGGCGACCGGCGCATCCACCCGCTTCACGTCGGGAGCAGCCCAACCGTGCTCGACAGCATAGTTCCAGCCGGCTCGCATGACAGCCACGTTCTTATCAATCAATTCCTGCTTCTTCTTAAACTTTCTCTCCACCACACTATCCAATGCCGCCGTTCCACCGGATACGACGAACCCTTTACCCAGAAACCGGTCCTTCACGGCCTGTTCCAACCCGGCCATGTTCGTCAATCCGGTGATCGCTCCGATGCAGCCCATCAAAGCCATGTTCGTGGCAAGGTCCATCCCCGCCACTTCGAGCGAAAGCTTCGTAGCCGGGAAGTAGTACAGCTTCGCACGGCGCTCTTCCAACTCGCGAGCCTGATCCTTGTGCAGGTTCATCGGACCATCGTTGTTGATCAGCGCGATCCCGTCTTCCTTCAGACCGAAATAGAAAGGCATCGTGTAGGACTTACCATGCGTAATAACCTGCGGATGGAAAATGATGATGATGTGCGGAAAGGTGATTTCACCGATCTCGTAGATCGGTTCATCCGAGACCCGCACATAACTCTCGACCGGCGCCATGCGCTTTTCCGATCCGTAGAACGGAACGATCGTGCTTTCCCCGCCGGCATTGATGACCGCCGTGCTCAGGATGTGCGATCCCGTCACGACACCCTGTCCACCGACGCCTGCCATCCGAATGTTGAAACGCTTTGCCATGGGCAATCCTCCTTACCGGTCAGGCTTATGCTTTGTTGGGAATGGCGGCAGCGGGAGCGGCCGGCTTCGGAAGAAATTCCTTATAGCCATAACGCTCAGCCAAGTACTGCTTCGCTTCTTCGCTGACATACTCCGTGAACTGATACCGATCGTTCTCAACGTTCTTCGCGTCTTCCATGACCTTGTCGGTCGGAATCGCATACTCAATGTTGCAGGAGGTGTAGGCTTGAATATAGGCGGAACCCACTTCACGGGCAATCAGCACGGCCTTCTTGATGACGCTCTCGACACGGCGGGGATTGTTCGGGACGACGGTGGCGACATAGGCGCATCCGGCCACCTTCGCCATCTGCAACATGTCCATCTTCTCGAACTTTTTGCCCAGGGGGGCCATCTTCAACACCGCGCCACGGCTCGTCATACCGCTTTCCTGGCCGCCGGTATTTCCGTAGACTTCGTTATCCAACATGATCGTGGTGAACCGTTCCTTGCGGAACCAGGAGTGCAACACTTGCTGGAATCCGATATCGGCCGTGCCGCCGTCGCCGGCCATCACAACCACATCCTTAGGCTTATCTCCGAACCGGAGGCGGAGACCGCGAGACAACCCGCTGGCCACACCATTCTGGTCGCCGTAGTTGCCGTACACGAAGGGGATCGCCGCCTGCGAAATCGCCAAACGGCCGCAGCCGGCCGTGCCCACCATAATTGTATCTTCAGGATTCGGAACGGCAATCATCGCGAGACGGATGAACAGGGTCATCGCACAGCCGGCACACATCGGATGCTCTTCCAAGATTTCCTTGAAGCTTCCCATCTGGGAAACAGAGACCTTCTTGCCGAACGGACCATGTTCGACCATATCCCGATATTCTTTCGGCATGAACTTCTCGAAGCCGTTTGTAAACTTCACATAATCGAGACTCATCAGGCACCTCCCTTATGTCACTGCAACGGCAACCGTTGCCTATGGTTCAACTCAATCGCGATAGACGAATAAACCCTGTAGGACGATGAGGATGGACAACACACAATCGAGTCTGATCTATCAATTGCGCCATGGCATCCTAGCAAAGCTGAAAAAAGACTGTCAATTATATATTCCGATCAGCTTCTCGACTGCCAGCACTTTAAAAATACTATAACTTCCTGATATTCAACGCAACTTCTCAGAAGGCCCACGACATCCGAAAGAAGGCCTAGGCCCAGTCAGACCGGATAGGCCATTCGCCCCAAGAAGAAGGCCCAGGAGAGCACGTTCCCTGAATAAATTGTAAGCCTCCTGGTGGAATTTGCTCCTTACGATTGCCGATCACCGCCAATCCGGTTAGACTGATGGACTATGCCAAATCGAGTATTGATTCCAGGCGAAGACGATGCCGGAACCCATGTCGGCGGTGTGCATAAGCGCCCCCCCATTCCGGATAACACGCTCAAAGCTGAATGTCCGAAATTCATGGCCCATGGCCCTTGCGGAGGCGTGCGCAAAGGCGGCCTCTGCGAAGTCTACCCGGAAATGAAATGTCCCTGGGTATCGATGTTCATTGAGCTCGAGAAGATCGGACAAACCGATTGGATGAAACAACTCTAGAAGACATGAGGCGTGACTCGTGAAACGTGAAGCGGCGCGAAACACATCGAAGACAACGAAACTGGGATACAACGAACGGCATGCAAAAAGCGGCATCACCGCACCGCTCCCTGACATTGAAACGTTCCCCAACCAGTACAAGGGCTACGAGATTACGATTGAGATACCCGAATACACCGCGATCTGCCCCAAAACCAACCTGCCAGACTTCGGCACCGTTACCATTCACTACATGCCCAACAAAGCCTGCCTCGAACTGAAATCTCTCAAGATGTATATCCACGCCTACCGCAACCTCGGCATTTTTTATGAGAACGCCGTTAATCGGATTCTCCAAGATGTCGTGAAGTCCTGCCGACCCGTCTGGGCCACAGTCACCGGCGGATTCACCACGCGTGGTGGGTTGTCGAGCAAAATCGAGGCGAAATACCCCTAGACACGGCCTACTCGCAAGTAATCCTCCCTACGCTTCGGTAGTTTCTACGGATCCACCCAAGCTCCGCATTGTTTCCTTCGTTTTCTAACTCAGCCAGCCCTCAAGCGGCTCTCACTACCCACCGATATATTGATTGAAGGAATGCGTGTGCCCTATTGCTGGGGGCGCCATTCACCTAGAACTCTGTGCAGAAATGCCATACACGTTGTTGCGCGACGAGTCCGGAAAACTTGAGAAGGCACGGCACAGACCGGATTCTATTCCTACGGTGAGATTTCTCTCTATGCCACCGGACACTGCGACCTCCACAATCAGACGATGACCTTGACCACGATTTCAGAAGCGGCCTGAGACTCACGATGCATCCACTCCTGCTACAGCAACTCAAGCGACTGCGGCTCGATCCGACGAACTGCCCCGCAGACGTCGCAAGTTGGCAGGCAATGCTGGCGCGGGTAAGCCAGACCTATACCGAAAGCGATCAGGGCAAAGCCCTGCTGGATCAATCGCTTGAGGTCACGTCACGGGAGATGCAGGGGTTGTACGAAGAGCGGCAGCAAGCCAGCGAAAGCGCGCTCGCCAAAGAGCTGAACAAGCTTGGGGCGGTCCTCCAATCACTCGGCGACGGGCTCTGCATCGTCGATGCGCAATGGAAGATTGTCCTCGTCAATCCGCAGGCCGAAGAATTGTTCGGAGTTCCACTCACCGAGCTCAAGGGCAAGCCTATCTATCATTTACTTTCCCCTGGCCCGGAAAAGTTCAGCCAGGAATGTCTCATCACAGACACGTCGATTCCACCCCTCGAACAAGGCATCCCCTTCCGCACCGATGACGGCATTCTCTTGAGAGACGACGGCCAGATGATGCCGATCTCTCTAGTGGTCACGCCTTTCTCAACCCAGGGCATGGTGAACGGTGCCGTGCTGGTCTTCCGGGACGTCGCGGCCCAGAAGCAAGCGGAGGAACAGCGGAGGGAAAGCGCCGAACTGCTCCAACGGGTACAGGCCGGGCTGCTGGAATTAGCCACGAACACAAACCTCTACCGCGGAGAACTATCCGACGCCTTTCACGTCATTACGCGGGTCGCCTCGCAGAGTCTTCGCGTGGCTCGCGCCAGCATCTGGTTCTTCACCGATGCGCGCGCGGCCATCCGCTGTGCCGACCTCTACGAACAATCGACCGAGCAGCACGCTGCCGGGATCGAATTGCCTGCTAGCAGCTTCCCGCAATACTTTTCCGAGCTGGCAACCGAAGCTGTCATCGTCGCCAATCAGGCTCAAACCGACCCCAAAACCTCCGAGTTTTCTGCAAGCTATCTTATCCCCCTAGGCATCACTTCTATGCTGGACATACCCATCCGTGCTGAAGGCAAGATGGTCGGCGTCATTTGCCATGAACATATCGGACCGGCCAGAGTCTGGACCACGGAAGAACAGCAATTCGCCGCCTCAGTTGCCAATACCATCTCGTTAGTCTTGGAAGCCGCGGATCGCCGCAAGGCTGAGCAGGCGCTCCGCGAGAATGAAGAGAAATATCGCGGCCTATTCGAATCGTCGCAAGACGCCATCATGATCCTCTCCCCGCCTGACTGGAAATTCTCCGCCTGTAACCCCGCTACCATCGCACTGTTCGGAGCTCAGAGCGAAGAACACTTCGCCACGCTCGGCCCATGGAGCGTCTCGCCCTCTGTTCAACCGGACGGCGAACCTTCTGCCAGCAAAGCCCCTAAGATGATCATGCGTGCCCTGCAAGAGGGTTCTCACTTCTTTGAATGGACCCATAAGAAAATCGATGGGCCGGACTTTTCGGCTACCGTATTGCTCACACGCATCACATTGCGCGGGGAGACCAGTCTGCAAGCCACCGTACGTGATGTGAGTGAACAGAAACGTGCGGAAGAAGCCCTGCGAGACTTCTCGACATTCCAGAAAGCCATGCTGGACAACGCCGGGCACGCGATCATTTCCGCAACCCCCGACGGGATCATTCGCCTCTTCAATCCTGCGGCTGAATCCCTGCTGGGCTATCGCGCGGACGAATTGATCGGGAAGCAGACGCCCGCCGTCTTTCATGATCTGGAGGAGGTGTCTGCGCGCGCGAGTCTTTTCTCGGCGGAACTCGGCGTCACGGTCGAACCAGGCTTTGATGTATTCGTCGAAAAAAGCCGGCGGGGTCTGCCCAATGAGCATGAGTGGACCTACATCCGGAAGGACGGTACTCGCCTGACGGTACTCCTGAATGTCACGGCCCTACGGAATGCCGAAGGAGAGATCACGTCCTTCCTCGGAATCGCCTCAGACATTACCTCGCTCAAGATTGTCGAACGGGAGCTGATCTCGGCCAAAGAAGCAGCTGAAGCGGCCAGCGTCGCGAAGTCTCAATTCCTCGCAAACATGAGCCACGAGATCCGGACCCCTATGAACGGCGTCCTCGGCCTGGCGGCACTCTTGCGGCAAACCCCCTTGAACCCCAAGCAACAACGTCTGACGGATACGATCGTGCGATCGGGTAACTCGCTCCTGGATATCATCAACGACATTCTCGACTTTTCGAAGATCGAAGCGGGCAAGCTGGAGCTGGAATACACCGACTTCCACTTGCGCATGCTGGTGGACGACGTGCTCGAATTGTTTGCGGCCCCCGCGCATCAGAAGCATCTGGAACTCATCGCTGATGTCGCCGACAGTGTCCCCGCCTTCGTCAAAGGGGACCCGGCTCGACTCCGCCAGATTCTGATCAATCTGATCGGCAATGCCATTAAGTTCACCGCTCTGGGTGAGGTGATCGTGAGTATCGTCAGTATTGCAGACGGGGAAAACCAATCAGTTCTCTGCTTCTCGGTCAAAGACTCCGGTATCGGCATCCCCCCCGACGCCTTGCGCAGTATTTTCCAACCGTTTTCACAAGCCGACGGATCGACGACGAGAAAATACGGTGGCACCGGACTCGGTCTCGCCATTGCCAAACAACTCGTCGCCTTTATGGGGGGAGAACTCTGGGCTGAGAGTCAGATGGGATCGGGGGCGACCTTCTTCTTTACCGTGCATCTCGCCTATTCTCATCTGGGCAGCACAGGCGCGCTGGGTTCGAAACAGGCCTTGCCGAACCAGCGCGTCCTGGTCGTGGACGACAGTCCCACCGCCCGCCGCTCGCTGGACCGCCAGCTGCGAAGCTGGGGGCTCACGTCCACGGTCGCCGAATCAGGCACGGCTGCAGTGCAACTTCTCGCTAATGCGGTACACGACGGGCTCCCCTACGACACGGTCGTGATCGACCTTGACATGCCCGGCATGAACGGACTCGAAACCGTTCACGCTATCCGCGACACGCTCCAGCACCATCAACCCCGCGTGATTCTCCTGACGCCGGTCGAACGTGTAGACACGGCGGAGGATCACACCGGGTTGATCGCGGCCACCCTCACGAAGCCCGTGAGACCCTCCGACCTTCACCGTGCCCTCTCCGGACAGACGGTCTCCGTCTCCTCCTCACCTCACCATGCCACGCAGGAGGAACGGACTCCCGCCAAGCCTCAGGGCTCGATCCTTCTCGCGGAGGACAACGCCGTGAACCAAGAAGTTACGCTGGGCATGTTAGAGGTACTCGGATGTACCGCCACAGCCGTTGAGAACGGACGACGCGCCATCGACCTGCTTGCGAGTCAGTCCTTCTCAGTAATCCTCATGGATTGCCAGATGCCTGAGATGGATGGATTTGAAGCCACTCGCGTGATCCGTCAACAGGAGCAACAGACCGGCACGAGGATTCCGATCGTGGCTCTCACGGCCCATGCCCTACAGGGGGATCGAGAACTCTGCCTGGTGGCTGGTATGGATGACTATCTCAGCAAACCGTTCACGATCGAACAGTTGAGAACTGTGCTCTACCGGTGGCTCCCATCCTCATCACACCCGACTCGGGTGGGTGCACGTCAGGCACCAATCGCTCCCTCACCGACCCCGGCTCCTCAAACCGATCAGTCTCCTGTAGATCCAAAGAGTTGGGACAGCATCACCAGCCTCCAACGTCCCGGGCAGCCTGACCTCCTTGCCAAAGTCATCGGCCTCTATCTCAAGGATTCGCAGGGATTGGTCGATAAGATACTCGCGGCCACGCAAGGAAAGGACTTCGCCTCTCTGCGGGACACCGCCCATAGCTTGAAATCGCGCAGTGCGACGCTTGGCGCGTGGCACGTCGCCAACCTCTGCAAACAGTTGGAAACAGGCGCACGAGAGCAGACCTTGGCCTGGACAGAAGCCGAACGGCTGGGCAGGCAGTTACAACAGACCTTCAGCGCAACGTGCGACATTTTCGAAGGTGAACGACAGAGGAGAGCAGCGTAGATGAATTCCGCCCCACTGGCCCTTATTGTTGACGACGATATCACCTTACGCGTCCTCGCGCGGGAAGCGCTGGAACAAGCCGGATGCCGGGTCGAGGATGCCGCGACGGGACAGGAAGCTCTCGACGCATTTCAACGAGAGACACCCGACATCATCCTTTTAGACGTCGTCATGCCAGGGATGGACGGGTTTGCAACTTGCGCGGCACTCCGCAAGCTGCCTGGAGGGGCTGCTGTGCCCATCCTCATCATGACCGGCCTGGATGATGTCCGCTCCATCGCAACCGCCTATGATGCCGGCGCAACGGACTTTGTGACGAAGCCTTGGAACGCCCTCGTGCTCAGCCACCGTGCCCGCTATATGCTGCGAGCCAGCCAAGCCGTGGCGGAGCTCCTGGAACGCGAGATGAGTCTGGCTGAGGCCCAACGGATCGCCCGCCTGGGCAACTGGCGCTGGAACTTGTCGACGAACCGGTTTTTCGCCTCCACCCAAACGTTTCGTATTCTGGGCATCAACGCGGATCCCTATTCCACAACGCTGTCGTTTGAGGAATTCCTCAGCCATATTCACGAATCGGATCGGCCGGCGGTCGAGTCCGGCATCCGCCAAGCGATCGCCACGGGAGCCCCGTTTCGCCAGGATCATCGGGTCCACATGCCGTCAGGGGACATTCGTGTCGTTCATCACTATGCCGAAGTGGCCTTCGAACAAGGTGGCGCAGCAACCAGCGTCGTTGGGACGATTCAGGATATCACCGATCAGAAAAAAGCCGAGGCCCAGATTCACTTTCTGTCAAACTACGACCGCCTCACCCAGTTACCCAATCGCCAGCTGTTCCAAGATCGCGTGACCCAGGCCCTGGCGACACAGAAACGGCACGACACACAAGGCGCCATCCTCCTCGTCAATCTCGACCGGTTTCAACGCATCAACGATACGCTCGGTCCGAAGTGTGGAGATACGATTCTTCGCGAGGTGACCGAACGGCTGCTCCATTGCGTGCGACAATCCGACTCGGTGGCCCGCCACGACGATCAAGAGCCCATCACGCTCTCCCGACTGGGCGGGGACGAATTCACCGTGCTCCTCACCCATCTGGCTTCAGCACAGAGCGCCGCAAAAGTGACCCAGCGGATCCTGGAATCTCTCAATGCGCCCTACCAGATCGATGGCCGTCAGGTGGTGGTGACCGCCAGCATCGGGATTGCGTTGCTCGGACAGGATGGCGACGATGTCGACACGCTGCTCCGCAACGCAGACGCAGCCGTCCATGCGGCGCAAGAGAAGGGACGGAACACCTATCAGTTCTATTCCAAGTCAATGAATGTGGCCTTGGCAGAACGGCTGAGTCTGGAGTCGGATCTTCGCCAAGCCTTGGAGCGAAGCGAATTTGTGCTGCATTACCAGCCCCAAGTCGATATACGCCGATGGGAGATCGTCGGCGTCGAAGCCCTCATTCGCTGGCAACACCCGGAACGAGGCATGGTATCTCCCATGACCTTTATTCCACTGGCTGAAGAGGTCGGGTTGATCGATCAAATCGGACAATGGGTGTTGCGCACCGCCTGCGCGCAGCAGGTCGCCTGGGGAACCTATGGCCTCGGCGAGGTTTCTATTGCAATCAACCTGTCGGGGGCCCAGTTTCAGCAAGCGAATCTGGTTGAATCGATCCGCACGATTGTCCGTGAGACCGGGGCCAATCCTGCGCGTTTGGAATTGGAACTGACGGAAAGCACCGCGATGCACGATGCAGAGAACGCGGTTGCGATCTTTCAACAACTCAAAACCATGGGATTCAGCCTGTCTATTGATGACTTCGGCACCGGCTATTCATCGCTGGCCTACCTCAAGCGATTCCCCATCGATACCATCAAGATCGACCGGGCTTTCATCAAGGACCTCGCGTCAGAATCCGAACAGGCCGCGATCGCCATGGCCATCATCGCCATGGCCCACGGACTGAGACTTCGTGTGCTGGCCGAAGGGGTCGAAACTCAGCCTCAACTCGACATCCTGCGCACCCAGGGGTGCGATGCCATCCAAGGCTACTTCTTCAGCTATCCCTTGCCGGCCGACCGTG
>JACOEJ010000044.1 GCA_024998645.1 Nitrospira sp. | reverse complement strand
CCGATGCACTGGATTGCCTTGAACCAGACAGTGGCGACCGACCGATTCTGGCCGACACTTGCCTGATGCCTTGACAGGGAAATCACGACCCAAAGAAGACGTACACGACTGACCGCTATCAGAGGGGGGATTACACCGATCCGCATAAAAACCCGTGATATATGGTTGCCCAGTCGCAATTCATTGAAACGGCGCCAGTTATGGCGTATTGTTCGGGAACCATAGTGACGTTTTATACGGACAGAACATGGCCGATCCGGCTCTTATGCGGATCGGCCTAAACATAGTTAACTGATGAAATGACCGATCAGGACGCACAGCCTGCAAGCCTTCGTTTCGATGAAGCGAAAAGCTTCTCGGACAATTGTAGAACGTTCCTTGCGAGCCTAGAAAAGGTTGACGCAGACATGGCCATCATTCTGCGCGACAACTGGGCTGCGCTGAGGGCGGTCGTCCACGAGGGCGAGAGGGATTCGAAGGCGCGCGGCGAATTCAACTCCAAGGTCGCATCGGCGCTAGACTCGCTCCTTAAACCGGCTGAGCCAAATGGCGGGGCATGATGTCGCGCTACTTCCTCACCAGGCTAGTTGTCGAGGGCTTCCGCGGCGTCAACAACGAGAACGATCCGCTCGATATCGGCTTCGAGCCAAACTCCGTCAACTCCGTGTTTGCAGTCAACGGCATCGGGAAGAGCTCCATTTTCGAAGCCTTGTGCTACGCAATCCACGGGGCCATCCCGAAGCTCCAGTCACTCCAGGCGCAGGAACGGTCGCAGGATTACTACTGCAACCGTTTCCATTCAAAGAGCACCGCCTCCATTGCCCTGGAGTTCCAGTCTGACGACGGTACCGCCCCCATTTCCATCCGTATTGTCCGAGACGCAGGCGGCAACCGAACGGTCACCAGCCCGAGTGGGCATTCCGATCCAGAAGCGTTTCTTGCGACTCTCAAGGAGGCGTTCGCGCTGCTCGATTACAGGACGTTCGCCCGTTTCATTGAGGAATCTCCCCTGGAGAGAGGCCGGACGTTTTCGGCTTTGCTCGGCCTCGCCGACTACTCCGACTGCCGGCAGGCGCTCCAGACCGCCTCCGATTCCCGCACCCTCAATACTGACCTGGAGATCAAGGTTCTGTCCACGGCAATCGGTGCCGCACAACAAGCTGCGCAGCAGGCTCTCGTCACCCTGAGATCGAGCTACGAGAACGTTACAGGCAAGCCTCTTGATGACATAGTCAAGCTTGACGAATGCGCCGATGAAGTCACCGCCGCACTAGGTAACGTGGAACTCCTAAAAGCCCACTTCGTCGGCAAAGCCCTGAACGACATAGACTTTGGCAAGATAAAGACGGCGATTAAGACGGCCGAAGCGGGAGAGAAGCGGCGTGAGCTCGAGAAGGCTATCGAGTCTATCGCCGCACTAGAAACACTCGTCGTTCACGATCTCGCGGCTGTAGCGGACGAACAGCACAAGATTAGTGCGCTGATCGACGACCGGGACAGATTGCTTGCTTTGACCCGGGGCGACCTTTTCAAGCGCCTGTACGAGTCCGCCAGGGATGTGATTTCGAAAGGCGTCTGGACGGAGGACGAAAAGTGCCCGCTGTGCGACAGCAACCTTTCGTCGTCTATACGTGGGCACGTTGACGAGCAATTGGCCCAGTACGCGGAAGCTGCAGCCAAGATCTCGGAAATCAAGGATATGTGGCAGGCATCCGCGTGGAAGAAGTGCCTTTCGGCCCATGAAGCGGCAGCCTCCCTCGCGGTTGAGCCGCAGGCCAGGCAATTGGCCTCTATGGATGCGAACTTTGCGTTGGGCGATATCTCCAGAGATGACCTGGCTGCCGCTGTAACATGGACCTCCGGTCTCACGGGAAAAGTCGCGGGCGTTCTAATGACCGCGCAGGGCCGGAAGGGGGCGCTTGAAAAGGAACTGCCGCCGTCGCTGGTCCAACTCACGGAGCAGGTCGAGTATGGGCGGCAGTTCAAGGACGCCCTGAAGCTCTATCGGAACAACCAGCAGGAAGAGAGCGCGCAGCAGTCGCGTCTCGATGTTCGCGAGAGATGGAAGACGTTCATCTCGAAAGCGACGACGGTCTTTGCCGAGGCTGAGGCGGCTTTGTCGAAAGTCAGAATCAAGGGCATTGACGCGGAGTACAAGTCCATGTTCCGCGAGATCATGCAGGTTGGCGACGTGGTCCCCGACCTGCAACGCGCTGACGACAGGGAAGACCTTCATGTGCAGCTCAGCGATTTCCACGGGCAGCACAGGTTATCTGCGCGGGCGCTGTTGTCGGAAAGCTACCGCAACGCCCTTGCAATCTCGGTTTTCCTCGCCGCCGCGCTGAAACATTCCGGCGCGCCGCGCTTCGTTGTCCTGGATGATGTCACGTCAAGTTTCGACGCCGGGCACCAGTTTTTCCTGATGGAGCTGATACGGACGAAACTACAGCAGCCGCAGAACACTGACGGCCTCCAATTCATCATCCTAAGCCACGATGGCTTGCTGGAGAAGTATTTCGACCGCCTCGGCGGCACAACTGGATGGCACCATAACAAGCTTCAGGGATCGCCGCCGATGGGCGCCATTTTGAACCAGGCGCAGGGCGCAGATCGCCTCAAGACGACGATCGCCTCGCTTCTCTCCGCAGGCCAAGTGTCGCAGGCCGAGCCTCTCATTCGGCAGTACCTAGAGTACAAGCTCCAGCAGATCATACGCAGGGTCGATATCCCGGTTCCGATTGACTTTGCGATCAAGGACACGTCGCGGATGGTCAGCAACTGTCTCGACGCCATCACCTCTGCTGTCGAGCTCCACAGGAAAGCCGGAACGCTCGTGCTCGATTTGCAGCAAGTGCAGGATATCGACACCGCGCATGTGCCCGCCATTGTCGGTAACTGGGTCAGCCACTACGAGACGGGTTCGGGAAGCAGTCTCTCGGCGCCGGTACTCAGCGGCGTGATCAAGTCCATCGACTCCCTTTCCGAATGTTTCAAGTATGACGATGGGTCGGTGGGCGCAACCGTACGTAAGTGGTATAGGTCCCTTTCAAAGCGGTAGTTGCAGCAGTCAAATGACAATGTCAGACCAGCCTAACAACAGCATGTAGCGGACGGCGATCAGCACCACCGCTGATGCTGATCGTAGACCGCTCGCGATTCTCAGGAGTCCGAGTTGGACGCAGTCTCTGTTGCTCAACTTTTCGATAGAGCTGCTCACTTCAGCAAAGTCGTCTCCACTTTCGGGGGGAGTGGCTGCGCGTGGTCCTACACATTTCCAGACGGTGAAACCCACCGGTACATCATCAATGGCATAAAATCCCCGGACCAGCTTGAACACGAAGTTTTGACACTGGCAATCTGGCTTTGGAGTCTCAAGGACTACCTCAAGGGACGTGCTGCGACTTTGGGGAGAGATCCCCAAGACGTCGAGGCTTACGCATCTGGGGATCCCAGTCTCGCCCTCAGCGCAGACATTGCCAACGCTGCGAAGCATGGCAAACTCACGAACAGCCGCTCTGGCAAGTGGCCGAAATTGGGTAGGCTGCGGTACGAGATCCCTCAAGAGGCTATGCGCACTATCACGTTTCGCGCCTTTGAAGTGGAGACGGATGTAGCTTGCCCCGACCTCGTCACGCTCGAGCTGCCGATTCTCGATTCGAATGGCCTTGAGATTGGCGACGCACTACAGCTCATGACTCGTGCTCTGTTTGCGTGGGAGCGGTTCAACAAAGAACTTGAGCGAGCGGACTAACATGCGTCTGAAGCTAACGGCGCGCGTAAACTAAGGAATGATTGTTTTTTCTTCTTCAGCGCGCCGCAGCTTAGGCGCACGCTGTTAATGCGACAGGGCTAAGGACCGCTTTATGGCGGTACAATCTTGGCGCCGCACTTCCGCACTTGGCCGATGGCAGTCCTCGACCCAAAGGAGAAGTCCACGACCGACCGCTACCAGAAGGGGGCTTACACCGATCCGCATAAGCGCCCGTGATACATGGTCGATGGGCCGTCACGCATTGCACCACCGTCGATGATGGGATATTGTCCACGATCATTGAAGCTGTGTTACGCGGATGGAAAATGGAAGTCTCGATTATTGTCAGCATCCGCCTAAACATTGTTTGGCTCTATAGTGTCCGAAGGCAACAAGAATGCGCATATCTCGAATAACCATCACGAACTTCCGCAACTTCGCTGACCTTGACGTTCGCCTTGGCGAGCACGCTGTGATTGTCGGCGAGAACAAGATCGGCAAATCCAACTTGCTGCACGCGCTGCGATTTATCCTTGATCCATCCCTTCCCGATTCGGCGCGGAAGCTTCGTGAAGAAGATTTCTGGGACGGTCTGCCACGCCCTCTCACCAAGGACCACCGGATTACTGTGTCCTTGGAGATTGCCGAGTTCGAGGACAACGAGAACCAGTTGGCCATCCTGGCCGAACATCTGGTCGAGCCTGATCCGATGGTAGCGCGACTGACGTATGTCTGGCAGCCCCTTCCGGGGCTCGAGGGTAATCCGACCAAGGATGCCGACTACGAGTTCTTCGTCTATGGAGGCGACCGCACGGAGAATCGCATCAATTATGAGGTGCGTCGTCGGCTTCCGCTTGAACTCCTCCCGGCGTTACGCGACTGCGAGGGTGACTTGGGGAGGTGGACAAGTTCACCCCTTCGACCGCTTCTCGACAAGGCGGCGGGCGCTATCGACCGGACCGCTCTGAAGCAACTGGCGGAAGGGGTGGATGACGCTACGGAGGAACTGGCAAACGTTGCTGAAGTCAAAGAGGTCGCCATATCCATCATCGACAAGCTCAAAGATATGGTGGGGTCCGCGCAGATGCTGGAAACCGTCCTCCGCTTCTCACCTACCGACCCGAATAAGCTCATTCGCGCCCTTCGGCTGTTTATCGACGGTGGAAGGCGTGGAATTGCCGACGCCAGCCTCGGGTCTTCCAATCTCCTTTACTTCGCCCTGAAGGCCCTCGAGTACGACCAGCTGGTGGTTGATGGCGACCGCGATCACACCGTTCTGGCAATTGAGGAACCCGAGGCACATCTCCATCCCAACCTGCAGCGACTGATCTTTCGGAACTATCTGCGTCCACGAGATGGTGACGATGAGGACGGCGTTGGAGCATCGGCAACCATTTTGATGACTAGCCATTCACCGCACGTTGCAAGCGTGACTCCAGTGAGAGACTTCGTCTTGCTTCGGCGCAACGCGGCTGGGGACGCAACGGAGGCTGTCTCGACAGCCAAACTTGATCTATCCGATGAGGACGTGGCTGACTTGGAGCGATATCTCGATGTCAATCGCGGTGAGATGTTGTTCGCACGCGGCGTAATCCTTGTTGAAGGCGATGCGGAGCGCTTTCTCGTCCCTGTTTTGGCGAAGCAGCAAGGATATGACCTTGATGAGCTTGGCGTCTCGGTCTGCTCCGTCTCCGGAACGAATTTCGAGCCATATCTAATCCTGCTTGGTCCAAAAGGGCTGGATATGCCTGTTGCGGCGCTCACCGACATGGACCCGCGTCCACCAAAGAAAGACGGCACAGAGCGCGAGCCTCTCGGCCCGAAACGTGCTGTCGAGCACATGCTTGTTCATCTCGTCGATGCGGCTACATGGAAAGCCCACGACCTCGAAGGCCTATTGGCAATTGCTCCACAATACGGTGTATGCATGAATGGCCACACGTTTGAGGTGGACCTGTTTCACTCTGGGCTTCAGGACGCCTTCGCTGAGGCGATGGAGGACCTTGGCCGCAGTGCCCCAGCGCAAAAGCGGATGAAGGGTTGGGCTAAGGACCCGGATTCGCTGGAGGTTGAGACGTTCCTGAAAGATATTGAGAACGTTGGCAAGGGCCGCTTTGCACAGAGACTCGCATCAATCATCGTTGAGTCCGATCTGACGCATTGCCCACAGTACATCCTCGAGGGAGTGAAGCATGTCAGCAGCAAATGCAAGCACAGCTAAACCCCCATACATGCTCGCAGCTGAAGCCCTTCGTAAGAACAAAGGGCAGTGGAAAGCCTACGAGTCCCAAGGTAACTGTGTCATATTGGCGGGGCCTGGCAGTGGCAAGACCAAGACGCTGACTATCAAGATGGCGAGGATGCTCGCCGAGGATGTGCGGACGCCTCGCGGCATCGCGTGCATCACCTACAACAACCAATGTGCTCGGGAGCTGCGACGGAGACTCGCGGCGCTCGGTGTTGAAGATGGAAGAAGAGCTGCGATTGGTACGCTGCACTCGTTTTGCCTCCAGCACATTGTTCTGCCCTACGCCCGAATCGCAGGCATCCCCGTCCCCGATCCCCTCAATGTGGCGACGGCGGAAGAACGGGATAAGTGCTGGGCGGCAGCCGTCGAGAAGATTGTCGGAACCAACGAGAATCCGCGTGACTGGATGTTTCGGTGCGACCACTATCGTCGCACACACCTTGATCGCGACAAGCCCGAATGGCGCGGAGACTACGAGGATGCAGCCAAGGTCATTGAGGATTATGAGCGGAGGCTGATCAAACGTGGCCTTGTCGACTTCGAAGCGATGGTGCTTCTGGGGCTTCAACTCGTCGAACGGCATGAATGGGTACGGAAAGCTCTGCGAGCCCGGTTTCCAGTGCTCGTGGTTGATGAGTATCAGGACCTGGGGCATGCCCTTCATCGGATCGTGCTCTGCCTTTGTTTCACCGCACGAATGCGTCTTGTTGCCGTCGGCGATCCAGATCAGTCGATCTACGGCTTTACGGGCGCGGACCCAGCACTCTTGCAAGACCTGGCCAAACGTGATGGCGTTGAGCCCGTTCGACTGCAGATGAATTACCGCTGCGGGCCGACGATTATTCGTGCGTCGGAGATTGCCCTGGGCGAAACCCGAGGCTTCAAGTCTGAGGTGCACGAGGTTGGCACATTAGACATTCATTGCCGACCTCAAGGCTTTGATGATCAGGCAGACTTCATCTGCGATACGATTATCCCGGATGCTCTGGAGCGACGCGAGGGGCGTCAGCTGGGCGACGTCGCGGTTCTGTACCGGAGCCAATATGACGGGAATGAAATTGCCAAGGCCGTTGAAGCTCGTGGATGGGACTTCATTCGAATTGACCAAGGTAATCCGTACCCACGCTCGCCCGTCATCTTTTGGCTGGAGGATTGCGCTGCGTGGTGTGGGGGAGGATGGCAGTCCGGCGAGCCACGCCTTTCTGACTTGGTGAGGTCTTGGCAGAACTTCAACGAGACAATCACGGCTGATGCTGGTCAGCGCGCTCTGCAGCGGGACTTGGTGAAGTTCCTGCACTCGCATCGAGCATCTGATCAGCCGTTACGTGATTGGTTGTCTGACTTCCGGGCAGCGTGTCTGGACTCATGCCTTGCCCGCGAACCCCGGCTTCGGGATGACGTAATAACTGTGGCCAAGCTGGCCGAGGTCTGTGGTGCTGGCGCTCGTCTAGCCGGATTCACCGTATCTGCCTTTGCCGGTCAGGGAGGAGCAGGTACGCACCTCAATTTGATGACTCTTCACTCGGCCAAGGGTCTTGAGTTCGATGTTGTTATCCTGCCGTTCCTCGAAGAAGGCATTCTGCCGAACTACCGCACAAACACGGATGTAAAGCTGCGGGAGGACCGCCGCCTCTTCTATGTCGGTCTCACCCGGGCCCGCCACGAAATCCATCTGGTTTATTCTGGCTGGTATCGGACGCCGTACGGCAGCGTGAAGAACAACGGCGAATCTCGCTTCCTTGCCGAACTGCGTGACGAATTGGTTGCCACTGATCAATGAAGCGTGTTGTTACAGAATTGTATAGGAATGCCGAACTACCGGTTGCCGCGGACGGCTCACTGCGCTGCCCGCCGCTGAACCAGAGCATTGGGCGACACAGGGACAACTCATGGCTCGCAAAGACTATCTCTTCACCGGACCTTATTGGTTCCCAGTCGGCAGACGACATCAGCGGCAACACGCGCCCAAGACATTTGTCGCACCGGAGGTCCGTCGCAAGATTCCGCCTATCATGAGGACCGCTTTCAGGCGGTGCGACCTCGCTGCCGAACTTCCGCTCGTGGCCGAATAGGGGCATTGGAATCTGACAAACACATCGTGAAAACTCTTTTCTCAATGGATTTCGCAAAAGAGAGGGGGCTCCGGAAATTCGGACAGTATGGTAAGTGGTAGCCTGGCTTCACCAAAGCCACCAGGTGCTGGCGAACCAGAGGAGCGAGGCGTCGGGGTAGGGGGCGAGATTTTAAAACCCTAGAGCCCTAGAGACAACAGGTTGCGATCTTTCTGCATCATTCAGTTCTCAAGGTATTCCGTCGAGCCCACGATGCTTATATCCTTTCAGCCCACTTTCAATGCTGACACCAGTTTGCCGTCTTCGTCCCACCGTCATAGGGCACTGCCAATCCGGCCTCAATCAGCTGGCGAGCCACATCGCGGCCATCAGTTCTGATCCCAGCCAGGACTCTAAAATATTTATCCCGGCGGAGGTCTACCAATTCGATCTGTTTGGCCTCGTTTAACAGTCCTTCCGTCACACCTTGTGCCTGCCGGGCCAGGATCTTTTCACGTTCACACTTTCCATGCATCTCGGGTGTATCGATACCAGCCAGCCGAACTGGAATACGGTTACCAAAGGGAGGTGGAACAGTGGGGAGCGTGAACGTGCATGTGTCGCCGTCATGGCAACCGTGAAAAATAACGACCTGTGAAAGGGGAAGGGTGCCCTCGCCACCAAATTGTGGGGACAGCAACTCTGAGCAGTGAATGTGCGGGGTGCATCCCGTAACGAGAACTAGGCCAACAGTTCCAAATAGAAGTCGCAACTTATGCACAATAATAACCTTCTTGTATCCGAGTTCTCTGCCGGTTATGAGACCGAGGGTGGTTTTCGGTCTTGAAATGTCCTGGCTTACTTCTGTTTTGCCACAATCTTGTACTTGATCCCTTCATAGGTCGCTCGTGGGATAATCTTCTTCTGCACGAGCTCATCCTTCCTTTGATACGGCCGGCCCTTGATGATCTTTTCAGAGTAGGCGGGCCCAATCCCAGGCAGGGCTTTCAGTTGCTCAGCGGTGGCCGTGTTGATGTCGAGGGGATCGCCTTGCTCAGCTGCTTGGGCCACCGGAGAATCAATCACACCAAGGGGAAAGAGGGGGAGCGCGAGCAGGAGCACGGTTCCCAGTCCTACACGGAGTGTCCATTTCACGAATTGTGGTCTCATACCAGTCTCCTTATTAGTGAGTTGTGTCCTTTGACAATCGTTGTCCGATCTCGATGATCCGCCCCAACCGTTCCAGTAAATTGAGTGACTGATGCGCGGTCAGTCCGTTGTTATTGAGCAAGGCGAGCATATCGTCGATGATCTTGTTTTCAGTTTCAGTAAGCACGTACGGCTCAGGGAAGGCGGTTTCAGGAATGCGCGCACGAGGATTCTTCTTCCGAAACTCGGCGATGATGTCAAAGAGGTCTTGTTTGCGACAGAGGCCCTTGCGCTCCAGCACTTCCACAAGCGCGGCAATCTCCCACATATTGGAGATGGTCGCTTCCTCAAGAGACATGGCCTCGCGTTTGGGCCGTTGTTCGCTCATGGGATACTCTTCCCGGGCTCTTGCACCAATCGCTTCACGTAATGCTCCAGACACGTCTGGGTGTGCGGCTCACTCAACCGAGTTTGGCTGTAAACTCCTCTCCTCTCGCCCACCGGACCACGGATTCAGGAATCTCCAGGCGTTGCTCATTCGGGAGGGTGACAGTCAGCGAGAGCATTTCCCCTGGCCGCATGGGGAGATCACCGAAAAGACGCAATCCACTGAGTGAGAGGTTCCAGACGGTGCCATGCTCCTGACATGGACCTGCGTTGTACGTAACGGAGCATTGCACAGGGAAGCGATGATAAGGGCGAATCGAGTAAGGCATAGGGGCCTCGCAAGAAAGCGCATTCTAGGAGGGTTACACACTACGACGCAAGAGCCGAAAGGGGGATTGGTTGTATTGATGTACTACGCCGTTACGATCGGCAACGCCGTCCAATCCGTCGTATAGGCCGGCGAACGATATTGAAACTGTGTCTTCCACGCCTTGCTTATCCCGCTGGACGCGTAGTGGAGAGTGTCTGCACCCCAGCGATGATTGATTGCATCGAGCGCCGACATCAGCCGCTTGGACTTTTCCCTATCCTGATAGTCGAATAGATCGGTCTGTATCTGACTGACAGGGACCAGGCCTGTGAGGATCACCCCGGCTTTCTTGTAGCGATACCCCTCTCGATAGATCGTGCGGATTCCCTGCAGCGCCGACCGAATGAGGTCCGACGTGGAATCAGTTGCAACGGATAGCTTCAGCGTCAACGCGTTGCTGTACTGCGGCCCTTCTTTGAATTCGTTCGTCGTGAGACAGACGGTCATCACCGTCGCGGCCAGTCGTTCGCGTCTCAACTTCTCTGCCACACGCGACGTATAGGACGAGACCGCCTCTTCCATGTCCGCCAGGGTGCTGATGAGCTGCCCAAACGCGCGTGAGCACGTCAGGCTCTGCCTCGGGGCGGGGCACTCTTCTAGATCTAAACAGGAGATCCCACGTAACTCCATCACCAACCGAAGGCCCACGATGCCCAGATGCTTTCTGATCCACTGGTCATCAGCCTCGCGCAGCTGGAGCGCCGTC
Organism: Nitrospira sp.; assembly: GCA_024998645.1. Lineage (GTDB taxonomy): Bacteria > Nitrospirota > Nitrospiria > Nitrospirales > Nitrospiraceae > Nitrospira_D. The sequence continues at coordinate 19,170 of JACOEJ010000044.1, read as the reverse complement.
ATGATGCCATGCTGATTCAGAAGCCTGGTGAGGTTTCGCCCGATCCCCCAGACATCCTCCACCGGCACCCGGCCTAGCAAGGCGTCTCGGTCGGAACAGGCCAATAGATCGAAGACCCCGTTCGTATCCGGTGTGCGTTTCGCGACACGGTTGGCAATCTTGGCGAGGGTCTTGGTTTCAGCGATGCCGACCGACACTGGAAGACCCGTCCAGCGCTTCACCGTGGTCCGAATGGTACGGCCGTACTCGGTGAGGTCCCGAGAGGTAAATCCGGACAGACTCAGGAAGGCTTCATCAATGGAATAGACTTCGAGATCCGGGCAAAACTGCTCCAGTGTCTCCATGACCCGCTGCGACATATCCCCGTAGAGGGTGTAGTTCGAGGAAAACACCTGTACCTGATGGGCCTGTAGGAGCGAACGAATCTGAAACTCTGGCACTCCCATCGCAATGCCAAGCGCCTTGGCTTCATTCGACCGCGCCACCACACACCCGTCATTGTTGGACAAGACGACGATGGGCTTCCCCTCTAAGCGAGGATTAAACACCCGCTCGCAGGACGCATAGAAATTGTTGCAATCGACCAGGGCAAAAATGGGAGGCATGGGACCGCTCAGAGTGAGTGAATGACGTTGGTGACGACGCCCCAAATCTCAAAGGACTGGTGGGCCTGAATCTCGATGGGCTGATAGTTCTTGTTGGCTGGGAGGAGACGGAGCGTCTGATCCCGCTTGTAGAGACGTTTGACCGTCAATTCTCCATCCAGGGCTGCGATGATCACGTTTCCGTCAATGGCTTCCAGGGAACGATCCACGATCAGAATGTCACGAGAATGAATCCCGGCCTCCACCATCGAATCGCCGGTCACGCGCACAAAGAACGTGGCGGCAGGGTGCTTGATGAGGTGCCGGTTCAGATCGAGCTTTCCCTCGATATAGTCATCAGCAGGAGAGGGAAAGCCTGCGGGAAGCCGGCCAAGAAAGACGGGGAGCGCATATCGCGTCGAGAGGTCGGGGGTATAGACGGCATCCACATTCATCGGCATCGAAGATCCTCACCAGATTGACCGTGCCTAGTGTAGTCCTAAACCGAGACGGGCTCAAGGCAGTCCGGGGCATCATGTCGCGGGTTATTGACGAGCGTACTGACCGGATAGGCCGTGAGCTCCTCACTTGGATAAGGACGAAGCAGGGATTTCAGGGATTCTGCGTCATGGACGGTGGGGGCGAGCCACTCGTCGTAGGCCGAGGGGGCCAGAATGACCGGCATCCGATTGTGAATCGGCCGCAACAACTCGTTCGGTTCCGTCGTGAGGATCGTACACGATTCGATGTCCGCACCTTCCGGCGGGTGCCACTGTTCCCATAAACCGGCAAAGGCAAAGGGACGGTGACTCTTTAATCCGATCCACATTGGCTGTTTTCTCAGTCCCTGAACCTGCCACTCATAGAACCCCGTCGCAATCACAAGGCAGCGCCGGGTTTTGAATGCAGCACGAAAGGAGGGTTTCTCCGACACAGTCTCGGCTTTGGCATTAATGCACTGCTGCCCGCTCTTGGGGTCTTTGGCCCAGGAAGGAATCAGGCCCCAGCGCAACAGCACCAGCTGACGGGTCATCGTATCAGGCTCGACCCGTATCGCAGCCACCGGTTGTGAGGGCGCAATGTTGTACCCGGCGGTGAATAGCGGAGGGACCGCGACGCCAAACTGTTGGGCGATCACCGCTGGCGAGGCCGTTTGAGTAAAGCGTCCACACATGGTGATGTACGTCGAAGGCTAGGCTAGGCCGTCCATGGGGACGTGTCAAGCAGAGTGGGACGAGCAGAGTGGGACGAGGGTACTAAGATTCTACCTACGAGTTCTAGTCGAAGATAGCCGTGGCTCAACTGGGTGTATATGGAATTGAGTGAAGGTCAGCTCATGCTCGAAGGGGAGTCCAGATTGACCCGAGAGGACTAACGAAGACCCAAATCGGTGAACAGTTAGTGAACACATTGATCTGAAACGTTGAGGATATTACTCGTAAGTCAGCGAAAAGTGGAGCTGGCGAGAGGAATTGAACCTCCAACCTGCGGTTTACAAAACCGCTGCTCTGCCATTGAGCTACGCCAGCCATAGGAAAGTACCCTGAAGCTACAGGGCCAATTACCACGCGCACCCTAGCAACTCACCAAATATTCTGTCAAGGAATAGGTTACGAAACATGCTGCTGGCAATTCAGCCCGCGATGCTTCGTGATGCTTGCATTGATGCCACAGGATCTTTATTCTATGCGCGTTACTTCTGGCCGTACCTCGGAATAAACACCTGATGACTGCTCCTCATATTTTAGTCATTGATGACGACCAGGCGGTGCGTGACGTTCTGCAGGAGACCCTGTCTTCGGAAGGATATGCCGTCTCGGTTGCCGCCGATGCCACGACAGGCATGCAAGTCGTCAAGGAGCATCCCGTTCAGATTCTGGTCACAGACTTCCAGCTGCCTGATTTTAACGGTCTCGAAGTGATTGAGCGAGTGACGAGGATCGACTCGAAAATCATTCCTATCGTTATGACCGGATTCGGAACCGTTGAGTGTGCGGTCCAGGCGATGAAAGCGGGCGCCTTCGACTTTGTGACGAAGCCGTTCGATCCCGATACCGTCGTGGTCGTCGTGAAAAAGGCCATCGAGTTTCAACGACTCCGCCAGGAAAACCATCTTCTCCGGAAAGCCGTACGCGAGCAGTATCGTCTGGAGCAATTGATCGGCGTCAGCGAACCGATGCAGCAGGTATTGGACTTCGTGCAAAAAGTGGCCGACAGCGACAGCACCGTCTTGATTCAGGGGGAAAGCGGAACGGGAAAAGAACTGGTTGCACGCATGCTCCACTTCAATAGTTCCCGTAAAGATCGCCCGATGGTGCCGGTCAACTGCGGCGCCATTCCGGAAACGTTGCTTGAATCAGAACTGTTCGGGCATGAAAAGGGCGCCTTCACCGGCGCAGCCCAGACTCGAATGGGCCGATTCGAACTCGCCAATGGCGGAACGATCTTTCTCGACGAAGTCGGCGAGATGAGTCTCTCCCTTCAGGTCAAACTTTTGAGAGTGATCCAGGAGCGGTCCTTTGAGCGGGTAGGGGGAAGTCGGACGATTCAGGTCGATGTTCGAATTGTCGCAGCCACCAACCAGGACCTGGAGAAAATGGTTGAGGAGAAGCGGTTTCGGCAGGACCTCTTTTATCGCCTCAACGTCATTCCGATCATTACGCCGCCGTTGCGCGACCGGCAAAGCGATATTCCATTGCTGATTGAGCATTTCCTGAAGCGGTTCAATCATATGAAGCAAACCGCCATCACGGGATTTTCCCCTGAGGCGCTGGAACTGCTGACGGCCTTTCCCTGGCCCGGGAACATTCGCGAGTTGGAAAATATGATCGAGCGCCTGGTCGTGCTCAAGAAACAGGGGCTCTTGACCGTTGCCGACCTGCCCGAGAAGCTGCACAAGAAAGCGGCAAGTCAGCCCGAGATGAAGGAACAGTTCATCCGGTTTACTGAAGACGGGATTCATCTATCCAATGAAGTAGAGCAATACGAGAATCAGTTGATCGGAGAAGCCATGCGTAAAGCGAACGGCGTCACCGCACGCGCGGCGCAGCTGCTTCATGTCAATCGCACCACACTCGTTGAGAAATTGAAGCGCAGAGGGATAGACTCGAAACCCCGCGTCGATGCGTTGCCGAATTAGTGCTTCCGATGTCGTCAAATCATTGACGACCATCACGAATCCCTGTCGACCAATTTGACGGTTGATTCATCCCGTCAGCTGAATCCGCTCTATCCGGCCCGATATTCAAAGAAATCCGCATTGGGTGGGTAAAGGCACGGTCTTTGCTGAAGTAGCCTTGCCGTGTACTCATCACACCGATCTTGGACACAACTGACCCTGTTTCTCCTCGCGTGGTTTTGCCTGCGCCCGCTGGCGCCCGGAGACCTCGCTCTGGTTCATGCTGGTCTGACAGCAGCAGCGCCTTCCACTTCGACTTACACCTCTGACTCGACGGAACTCGCATTCTCTATCTTGCCGGATGATGGGCCGCGACTCGAAGGGCAATCGCAAGGAATGGATGCGTTGGCCTTGCAGGAAGGCATGAACGCCTATGGCAAAAGGGAGTGGTCTCAGGCACGCCGGCTATTTGAAAAGGTGATCGGTCAACAACCAGAAAGCGCGCTGACTCCTACGGCGCTGACGTTTCTCGCAGAGACCGCCTTGAAGGAAAATACGTCGAACGGCAACCGCCTGGAAGCGCTTGATCGATACAAGACGCTGCTGCGGGATTATCCTCAATCACAGAACGCCAAACGTGCGGAATGGCGTATGGCCGATGTGTATCTCTCGCAAGGATTGCATCAGGAAGCCCAATCTCTGTACGAGCGGGCGCTGTCGCATAATGCGCAATCGCCTGACGGAGAGCGGGCATTATTAGGTATCGGTTATACCGCGTTGGCCCTGGGTAAATGGAGGGATGCAGAGCTGACGTTCGAGGATTTGCGGAAGCGAAGCAGTCACGATCAAATTCTGTTGCATGCCACAGTGGGGCTGGGTTCCTCCTTCTTTCGTCAGCGACGGGCTCAAGATGCGTCGGCTATGTATGACCTGGCGTATCGACGCTGGCCGAAGTCCATGCGAATGAATCCGCTTGCCCTGGGTCGCTATGCCTCGATTCAACTGGATTTGCACCATGAGGTGATCGGCCGGGGCTTGTTGCTGCAATTTTATAATCTTTACCCCGCGCACCAGGACGCGTCGGCCTTGCTCTTGCGGTTGGCTGATAGTCTTCAGGCTTCGAAACACCTGCCAAGCGCAGAACTGTTTTACGGATTTATTGCTGCTCACTACGCGGACAGCCCCCAAGCGGCATTAGCGGCGGTGCGTCTGGCAACCCTGAGAGTGGAACAGAAGGTCGTAGCCGGTAATCGTCCCGTGGCGAGAACTCCTGCAGGACTTATGTATGACCGTCCCTCTCCGGATCAGAGCGTGGCCGACTATCTCAAATACGTGCAGGCGATTGCCGCGCAACATGAGCACGATAGGATCGGGAGTGAGGCCTTGTATCAAGTGGCCGTGCATCTGGAGCAATCTGAAGAGATTGCTCCGGCGCTGATCGCGTATAAGCTCGTGGCCGATCGGAACAGTGCGGGGCAAGATGATCCCTGGCCGGCCAAAGCCGGTGATCGACTCGCCACTATCTTGCGCCCCTGGATGGAAGCCGCCGTTCGATCGCACGACGATTTGACGCTGACGACCCTCTTTCATCGACATGGGCCAGCTGCTGAACGGCACTATCTGTCTTCTCCGCTCCTGCTTGAAATTGCCGAAGCTCACGATCGTCTGGGATTTACGGCCGAAGCCGGTCGCCTCTATCAACTGATGGCCAAAGGGACCAAACGCCCTCTGGTCACTGAACAAGCGCTCCTGGGGCTGGCGAAGGTCTATCTCTCGCAGCATGATACGGCGGCAGCCAGAAAGGTTCTGGAGCGCTATCGCTTGGAGTATCCCACCGGCCGCTCCGAACAGGAAGCGCTCCATCTTCTGGTCCAGACCATGGCGGATGAGGGTGATCTGGCCGGACTCCTGCATTTCTGCCGGGCCTGGATGCTCCATCATCCGAATCACCCCGAGCGGCCCTGGATGTATCAGCAAATGGCCACGGTGTTTCTGCGCCTCAACAAACATGAGGAAGCCGTGATTGCGACAGAAGAGGCCTTTAAAGCGGGGGCGCCGAAGACCATCGGCGCACTGCTCGCCTATGCCGATCTGCTGGCACAGATGAAGCGGTATCAAGAGGCCATCGACGTCTACCACATCGTCGTCGAGAAAAAACCCGAACAGGCTCAGCTCCAATGGGCCCGGCTTCAGATTGTCCGTGGCTGGCAGGCGTTAAAACAACCGGATCGCGCCACGGTGGCGCTCGCCGAGCTGGGACAGACGGACGACGCTCTGGTGACCCGTTTTTCAAGTTCATTCCATGAAAGCATCAAACAGGAGCGGCAGTTGCCGCAGGAGGGACTATGACCACATCGACCGCACTGCACCCCGCTGAACGCGACCTGCTTCAGGAGGCCTTTCACACCTTTGACCAAGCGGCCCATACGCTGCAGCAGTCCTATTCCACACTGACAGACCGCATCGAGCAGATGGATGTGGAGCTCTCGCAGAGTAATGCCGCCTTGCGGCAGCAGCTTCAGGAAAATGAAGCGATGCGGACACATCTGAGCGGAATTTTGGACTCGCTGACGACCGGAGTCTTGGTTCTGGATCTCGGCGGCCGTGTGACGAGAGTGAATGCGGCGGCCGCTGTTTTACTTGGTCGCCCCGCCGATGCGCTCCGGGGGCAATCCGCCACCGCGCTCATGGCCGAGCTTCAACTGACCGTGAGTGAACAGCCTCAACGGCACGAGTCCCATGTGCTGACCATTGCCCAACGCTCATTGGAGGCCTCGCCGGGGCAGTCTTCGGGTCAGCTGATTCTCATTCACGATGTCACGCAGATGTGTCAATTGGAGGAACGCCTGCAGCGCCAGCATCGCTTCGTCGCGATGGGTGAAATGGTCGGACGAATCGCCCATGAGATTCGCAACCCCCTGGGCAGCATTGAACTGTTCGCCTCGATGCTGCGACGCGATCTGCAGGACAGCCCATCAAGCCTGACCTATGCTGAACAGATCTCGCAGGCGGTTCACGGTCTTGATCGGCTGCTCTCGAATTTGTTGATCTATACCCAACCGGAGCGGTCGGCGCGCGGGTGGCATACCGTTGAAACCCTGGTGTTGGATGCCCTGACCCTCGCAGCCCACGCCATTACCAAGACCCCTGTGGATATCCGGCTTGATCTTGATCCCCGTATTCCCGCGATCTGGTGCAACGAAGGGCAGTTCAAGCAAGTGGTGCTGAACCTGATCCTGAACGCCATTCAAGCCATGCCCGCCGGAGGTATTCTGACACTCAAGCTCGTGAAAGCGGACGATCAGTCCCTCGACAGGCGCGCGATCTGTATGACGATTACCGATAACGGTCCCGGGATCGATCCGGCCCATCGGTCCAGAATCTTTGATCCATTTTTTACAACGAAGGATGAGGGAACCGGGTTAGGCCTGGCGATCGTGCATGCGATTATCGATGCTCATCATGGACGGATTGATGTCGAGAGCCGGCTCGGAGAAGGCACGACCTTTACCATCCTGCTGCCTCATCCGATGGAACCCTCCATGGCAGATGAAGAGTTCCGCAAATGGAATGGTCATGAGGACAGACCGTTTTCCGATCCGGAGTCGGTCACCCATGTTGAGATGATGGAGGAACGCGCCCATGAATGACCGTGAGACCACCATAGAAGGCTCTGAGAGCCACGATCGCATTCTGATCGTCGACGATGAACCCTCGATGCGCACGGCGCTCATGGAGTCCGTGCGTCGACTGGGATATGAGGTGCAAGGGGCGATCGACGGGACCGATGCCTTGGAACGGGTGACGCGTTTCCGTCCCTGGCTGGTTATTACCGACCTGAAGATGCCGCGCATCACCGGATTGGATCTGATCAAAGACATTAAGGCGCGCGCCCCACAGACCGTGATTGTCCTGATGACGGCCTATGGAACGGTGGAGACGGCGGTTGATGCGATGAAGTTCGGGGCGAGTGACTATTTACTCAAGCCGTTTTCTATGGATTTGCTTGAACGGGTCATTACGAACCTCAAAGAAGGACGGGATCTCGAATCTCCCGGAACTTCGACTGCCGTCGAAGGGCGCGCGATTCTGACTCAAGACCCCGGCATGATCCGGTTGCTCAGCACCGTCGAGGGTGTGGCTGCCAGTCAAGCGACCGTCTTGATCAATGGGGAGAGCGGCACCGGAAAGGAATTACTGGCCCGGTTCATCCATACGCGCAGCCCGCGCGCCCACCGGCCGTTCATTGCCGTGAATTGCGCCGCCCTGCCGGATGGCTTGCTGGAAAGCGAACTCTTCGGACATGAGCGAGGCGCGTTTACCGGTGCCATGATGAAGAAGATCGGCAAGTTTGAAATGGCGCACACCGGCACCATTCTCCTGGATGAAATCAGCGAAATGAACTTAGGCTTGCAGGCCAAGCTCTTGCGGGTCTTGCAGGAGCGGGAGGTCGACCGTATCGGCGGACGTGATCCGGTGGCCGTCAACATTCGGGTCATCGCGACCACGAACCGCACCCTCTACCGCGAAGTGGAACAAGGGCGCTTCCGGGAAGACTTGTATTACCGGCTCAACGTGTTTCCCATCACCGTCCCGCCGCTGAGAGAACGGCCGGCGGATATTGCCTTGCTGGCGCGTCATTTTACTGGCGCCTCCGCCGTCAGAAATGGCGTCGCTCAACCTGCCTTGTCCGAGGCGGCCGTGGCGCATCTCCAGACTCTGCCGTGGAAAGGGAACGTGCGGGAACTTGAAAATGTGATGGAGCGCGCCGTCCTGCTCGCCGGGCAGGGAACCATTCTTCCGATGCACCTTCCCGAGGCCCGTCAGGACCAGACGGCACCCATGAATCAGGCTCCAGCTGCCGCGCCGGCAGCGGTGAACGGATCGCTCTGGGAAATGGAGCGGGAGCTTATTTTCAAGACCTTATCGCGGGTGAAGGATAACCGGACCCATGCGGCGAAAGAACTGGGAATCAGCATCCGGACCTTGAGGAATAAGCTTCGAGAATACCGTGAGACGGAACTGCCGCTGACGATGTCGGAGAACTAGTGAGTGACAGATCTTCCCATGGGTATCTTGTGACTCGGCAAGCTTTGCCGGGTCCGGTGATTAACCGGGCGGCGGGCGGTGCATTCTTAGGCATCGACGTTGCTATAGAACGTGAGATGGTTATTCAGACAGGAGGAAGTGACCATGGAACTGCTCGATAAAACCATGCAGTTACTGCATCGGAGTCTCGATCTTCATAGCGCCAGGCAGCGGGTCATTGCCTCCAACCTGGCCAATGAGGAAACACCGGGGTATCGCGCCTCCGATCTGCAGTTCGCCCAACAACTGCAAGCGGCGCATAAGGGTCGCTTGCCGCTCACCATGGCGGTGACACAAGGACAACATATCGGATTGCGCGGGCAGGGGTATCAGGCCGTCACGGGAAAACTGGCTGAAGTGCCTGCCGGCGATCTTCCCATGGATGCGAACTCCGTCAATCTGGAATTAGAAATGGCGAAGTCTTCGGATAATGCCATGCAATACAACGCGGCGGCGAGTATCACCGCACAACGATTTCGCCAGCTCCTCAGTGCGATTCGCGACGCCCGCTGACGGCGAAAGGAGAAGCGACGATGGATATGTCTGATGCGATGGCAGTCTCGGTATCCGGCTTGGACGCACAACGGCGACGGCTGAACGTCATTGCGAGCAATCTGGCCAATGCCCAGTCCACACGCACCCCCGGCGGCGGGCCCTACAAACGGCGGGACGTGGTGTTTCATTCTGCCCCGGTGCCCAGTGCGTTCCAGAAAGCGTTTCGACAGGTGGCAATGGGCACGACGGCGCACGCTCTGGAAGGTGTATCGGTGGCGCGCGTCGTGGAAGATCAGAAGCTGGGACAGTTGATCTATGACCCGCATCATCCGGATGCCGATCCAAAAGGCTTTGTCCGCTTGCCCAACGTGAATGTGATGGAAGAGATGGTCAATATGATCGGCGCCTCGCGGGCCTATGAGGCGAATGTGCAGGCCATCAATGCGACTCGCGGCATGTGGAACAAAGCTCTAGAAATAGGAAGGTAATCCATGACGCCCATTCAACGCCTCGCGCCAGCGGGAAGGCCAATGACGTGCAAGTGCAGGCCATCAATGCAACCTGCGGCATGTGGAAAACAACGTTGGAGATCGGGAGGTAAACCATGACACCCATTCAAGGCATCTCGCAGGTTATTCCTACAATTGCGGACAGGATTGCTCCGGTCGGGGCTCCGGAGGCTTCTGGGCCAGGCGGGTTCATGGATACGCTCAAGAGCGCCATCGGGAAGGCGAATGACGTGCAGGTGCAGGCCAATCAGGCCGTCGATGCCCTGGTGACCGGTCAATCGCAGGACCTCCATCGTACGATGGTGGCCTTACAGCAGGCGGATGTGTCGTTCCAACTGATGATGCAGATTCGCAACAAGCTTGTGACGGCGTACGAAGAAATTCAACGGATGCAAGTGTGACCGGAGCCTTTTGAGGCGGATGAGGTAAACCAGCTGTATGTTTTCGAAATTCTCGATCAATCAACGCATGATCATTCTGGTTGCGCTGGCCGGATCCGTCGCCGGCCTGATTGCGCTTGCCCTGTGGACACAACAGCCGGATATGCAGGTGCTCTTCACGAATCTCAATAGTGAAGACGCCTCGTCGATTATCGATAAATTGAAGGAGTCGAAGACACCTTACGACACGACAGGCGGAGGGGCCACGATTCTTGTTCCCACCGCACAGGTTCATGACCTTCGCTTGACGCTGGCCAGCCAAGGGATTCCCAAAGGTGGCGGCGTCGGCTATGAGATTTTCGACCGTACCTCCATCGGGATGTCGGAATTCGTTCAAAAACTGAATTACCGGCGGGCACTCCAGGGTGAGCTGGCGCGCACGATTGCGCAGATGCCGGAAGTAGAACGCGCTCGCGTCCATTTGGCGATTCCTGAAAGGCGGTTGTTTGCCGCAGAACAGGAGAGACCGCGTGCCTCAGTGGTGGTCTCACTCCGAAACGCCCAAGTATTGAGCAAGGGACAGGTCCAGGGCGTCGTACATCTCGTCGCCAGCAGCGTAGAAGGATTACAGGCCCGCGATATTACCGTCGTCGATGGCCACGGCCATCTCCTGTCCTCCACGGCGCAGGATGAAACGGCCGGCTTGACCAATACGCAGCTCGAATATCAACGTACGATTGAAAAAGACATCGAAGGCCGGATTCAGTCGATGCTCGAACGGATCGTCGGATTGAACAAGGCGGAGGTCCGGGTCTCCAGCCTGATCGATTTCAGAAAAGTCGAAACGACGGAAGAACGGTATGACCCCAACGGCCAAGTCGTCCGAAGCGAACAGCGTGGCCAGGAGAAGGCCAACGGCGTCAATGGCATGTCCGGCGGTGTGCCGGGCGTCCAATCCAACGTGCCGCCCGGGACGGAAGCGGAGGCAACGCCGACGAGTTCCAATGCGACGCAAACGAAGAACGAAACCGTAAATTACGAAATCAGCCGAACCGTCTCCCGTATCGTGGAGCCCATCGGTTCGATCAAGAAACTCTCAGTGGCGGTTTTGGTGGATGGAACCTATGAAGTGCCCAAAGCCGGGGAAGGGGAAACGGCCGACAAGCCGACCGGTGACGCCATCAAGAAGTATATTCCTCGCAGTGAGGAAGACCTCAAGCGGATCGAAGACATCGTCAAGAAGGCGATGGGCTATTCAACGGAACGCCAGGATCAAGTGCAGGTCGTCAACGTCCAATTCGGATTTGGCCCTGAAGAACCGGCCACGGCGACGGTCGAGGCTGTTGCAGAGTCCACGCAACCCTGGATGCCGTATATGAGGTATGGAGTCGGAGCCTTGTTATTCCTGCTCATTCTCTTCTTTGTCGTCCGGCCCCTCATTGCGATGCTGGGGGTCTCGGCGGTTGAATCGGCGCCGGCGGAGGCCGCAGCACCGGCCTTGCCCGCGTCCGTCAGCGCGGTGGAAGCCTCGTTGGAATCGAGTGCGAGTCGCGCTCAAATCGTCGATATGGCCAGAAAGAATCCTGATGGGACCGCGGTGGTCGTGAAACAGTGGCTGAAAGGCAATGCGTAGCCATGGCCGGTGAGCCGAAACAGATGTCCGGTGAACAGAAGGCGGCTATTCTGCTTCGCGCCATCGGGGAAGAAGCGGCCGCTCAAGTCATGAAGCAGCTCGATCCCAAGGAGATCAAGAAGCTGGGGCATTTCATGAACGGCACCGCGCAAATCTCGAAAGAAGATGAAGCGGTCGTGATTTCTGAATTCGAAAGTGCGAGTGCCACAGGCGAGGTTCAGTTCAAGGGGAATGAGTATATTCGCAGTGTCTTGATCAAGGCGCTGGGCCCGGAGAAAGCCAAAACCATCATCGAATCGATGACACGGAAATCCTATCCCGGCCTGGAAGCCTTGAAGTGGGTAGAAGCCAAATCGTTAGCCAGTATGATCAAGATCGAACATCCGCAAACCATCGCCGTCATTCTGGCGCATCTGGAGAGTGAACAGGCCAGTCAGCTGTTGGCCCAACTGCCAGAGTTTCTGCGAGGCGATGTCGCCTTGCGCGTGGCGACTATGGAAGAGGTCCAACCCGACGTTTTGGAGGAGCTCAGCAACACGATGCAGGAAGCGCTCTTGTCGAACACCGGCATGCGTGCCCAATCGCTCGGTGGGACGGAGATGATGGCGGATATCATGACCCGGCTCGACAAAAATACCGAAGGCAACATCATGGCGAAGATCGCAGAAAAGAGTCAGCCGCTGGCCGATGCCATCCGGGCCCTGATGTTTGTCTTCGATGACCTGATCAAGCTGGATGACCGTGGCATGCAGGAATTGATGAAGGAAATCAGTAAAGAAGATCTGCCTCTGGCGCTCCGCGGGGCCAACCCCAATATTAAAGATAAATTCTTCAAGAACATGTCGAGCCGGGCGGCCGAGATGCTTAAGGATGATATGGAATCCAAGGGCCCGGTCAAGATTACGGATGTGGAACGGTCTCAGCAGAACATCCTCAAAGTGTGCCGTAAGCTGGAGGAAGAAGGCCGCATTGTGGTCGCCGGCGCCGGGGAGGAAATGCTGTAAATGGCCACGAGTGCATCACTTCCGGCGAGATTGTCCGCTCCTGCATCGTCCGGAATGCCGAAACTGCATGGATCGATCCTCGTCGTCGATGATGACGAGATTATCCGGAATCTCTTTATCGAACTCTTTCGATCGGAAGGGGTGGCCATTCGTGTCGCCGGGACCGCCCAGGAAGCGCTGGCGATGGTGAAACAAGCCCCGCCGGCTCTCATGATGGTAGACGTCACGTTGCCGGACCTGGACGGGATTCAGCTATTGGAACAGATTCAGGCATGCGACCAGCGAGTGATCAGCGTGGTGATGACCGGATCGCCGAGCGTCGAGCTGGCCGTCCGAGCGATGAAGGCCGGCGCGGCCGAGTTCTTTATGAAACCGATTCAGAACGATGTCGTGCTGATGACCGCTCGACGGTTGCTTGAACTGCATGCATTACGTGCGGAAAACACGGTATTGAAACATGCCGTGGTGCGCGCAGGCGGGTTGCGCGTACAAAGTATGGTGCTGCAATCATTCGGCGAAGACGGTGTGACGCGCGGGCAGGACGGACTGACGGAATTTGAACGCGGGATTGCCGAGGGCGAGCGACGAGCCTGTGCCCGGGATGAAGAACGTCGCCGCCATGAACGGACGGTGCTCTCGAATGCCGTGAGGAAGTTCGATCAAGCCTGGCTGGCCTTGCATCAGACCGTGGAAGAAGAAGTAGTGAGTCTAGCCTTTCAGATCGCCACAAAAGTGCTCCACGACCGCGCCGACCAGGTCAAAGAACAAGTGGTGGCGCAAGCCAAAACAGCGCTGGCGGCATTGAAAGAGTCCGGCCGAGTGACGATTACGGTGCATCCCGCAGACGCCGGAACGCTCGAAGCGTTGCGCGGCGAATTGAGCCAGGTCGGCGATCTCACGCTCTCGCTTCATATTGAGCCGGATATCATGATGTCCAGAGGGGGATGTATCGTGCAGACGGTCAACCGAGTGGTGGACGCGTCGCTCGATACGCAATTGACCCGACTGGGCGAAGCGCTTCGTGCAAGAGGAACACATGTCGCTCAGTGATCTCCTTGATCAGATCGAGCCATTGGACATTACCGGGCGTGTGGCTCAAGCCGTCGGTCTGGTCATTGAAGGGACCGGCGCTCGCTCGACGGTCGGCGATATCTGTCACATCACAAGAGAAGACGGCAAAGGGGTGATTCCTGCAGAAGTTGTAGGATTTCGAGGGGATCGTGTCTTGCTGATGCCGCTCGGAGAAATGCAAGGGATCGGTCCTTCGAGCCGCATCGCGATGACCGGTCAAGCGGCCGGACTTGCGGTCGGTCCCGCTCTGCTCGGGCGGGTCTTGAACGGGTTGGGAGAGCCATTGGATGGCAAAGGGCCTCTCACCGCACAGGCGCACTATCCGCTTCGAACAAGTCCCCCGAATCCACTATCGCGGAACCGGATCACGACCCCGTTGGATCTGGGTGTGCGGGCGATCAACGGTTTCTTGACCTGTGGACGCGGACAGAAAGTGGGGATTTTTGCAGGATCGGGAGTCGGCAAAAGTGTCTTACTCGGGATGATCAGCCGCTATACCCAGGCGGACGTCAACGTCATTGCTCTGATCGGCGAACGCGGACGTGAGGTGAATGAGTTTCTTGAACGCGATCTGGGGCCCGAGGCCTTAAAGCGGTCAGTCGTCATCGTGGCCACATCGGATCAGCCGCCGATGGTCCGGTTGCGTGCGTCGCTGGTGGCGACCTGTATTGCCGAATATTTTCGCGACCAGGGACGTCAGGTCTTGTTGATGATGGACTCCTTGACCCGGTTAGCCTACAGCCAGCGAGAGGTTGGCTTGGCGATCGGCGAACCACCTACGACCAAAGGGTATACGCCGTCGGTGTTCGCCATGTTGCCGAAATTGTTGGAACGGGTGGGGACTGGTCCCGGGGTCGGCACGATCACAGGGTTGTATACGGTGCTTGTGGACGGCGACGATCTATCCGACCCGATCGCCGATACGGTGCGCTCTATCCTGGATGGACATATCGTCCTCTCGCGCGCGCTTGCGGCGCAAAACCACTTCCCCGCCATCGACCTGCTCCAAAGTACCAGCCGGGTCATGCGCGATATTGTGACACGTGAGCATGAGGCCGCGGCACGCCAAACGATCGAATTGATGGCGCGGTATCGTCAATCCGAAGATCTCATTCTCCTCGGCGCCTATAAGCAGGGGATGAATGCGGCACTGGATCGGGCAGTGCGAGGACAAGACGCCATTAACGGGTTTCTCCGTCAGGCGGTTGAACAGCCCGCTGACTTTGCCTCGTCGCGACAGGACCTTCTGACCTTGGCACAACAGACATGAGCGTACAGTCACTCCAGCATTATCGTATTCAGGTCGAGGAGCAGCTCAAGATGGAGCTGGCTGAGGTCACCCAGCAACTACTCCAGGCGGAACAATCCATCGCGCGCTTGGCCGACGATCAGCGGCAGCAGGAGGAACGGTACCGTGAAGAAACCCGCCAAGGCTTGACGATTGAGCAATTGCTGCAGTGGCAATCCCATTTTGAGGCGCAGGCATCCGCAGCGGAGCAGGCCCGCCGAACCATGGCTCATTGGCAACTGCAATGGGACGAGGCACGAACCAAGCTGGTGGCCGCAAGTCAGGATCGCCGGACATTGGATCGATTGATCGCCCGGTATCGGGAGGCGGCTCTGACGGAAGTGCGTCGCCGTGAGCAAGTGGCGACGGATGAGTCTGCGCACCATCGCTTTGCCGGCCAGGGAGATGCGTTGTCATGAAGCCTAGACACACTCCTCACGTCTCCGATCGCATCACACTGCGGCATGTCGGGAAGCCTCAACCTTCGTTGACACAGTCGGCGCGGCGCTCTCATCTCTGGACGTTGGCCGGAGGCATCACCGGATCGATCTTTCTGCTGTGGGTGATGGTACAACTGGGTCAGGCTTCATCTGAGCCGCAGCCGAAACCGTCGAAGCCGGCAGCTGCGGCGGCAACGTCCGCGTCGCAGGGACCTGCCGGAGGGACTGAAACAGTGGTTGACCCAACCAGTCCACCTGCCACGCAAGGACCGGCAATAGACACGCCACGAGAAGTCATTGAGATGTTAGATCAGCGCAAGAAGGATCTCGATCGCCGCGAAGCGGCCGTTCGGCAAGAAGAAGAGCGTCTTCTTGCCCTCAAGACAGAACTGGAAGGGCTTCTCTCACGAAATGAAGCCATGCAGAAGAAGCTTGAGGAGTCTCGGCGGCTGCATCAGAAACAAACGACGGAACAGAAGGTCCAGCAGGACCAGTTTATCGCTGATCGGAAAGCCCTGTACTCCAAGCACGCACAGGACCAGAAGAGTCAGAGCCAGGCGCAGCTCGCAAAGATGTATGAATCCATGCCGTCCGAAGAGGCCGCGGCCAGACTCGAAAAGATGCCTGAACACAAAGCGATCGAAATTCTTCGCATCGTCAAGCCGAAGACTGCCGGAGCCATTCTCTCTCAAGTTCGCGTAGACCGCGCTGCCAAACTCACCGAACAACTTCTCGTTCAGGCCCCCTAAGGTTCGTTCTCCGGGAGGGTGGTGGGATCTTGCCTACCTCCCAGGACTTTCTTTCCTCTCTCATCCTTTCAGTTCACGCTAAATCGGGCGTTTTCATTCATTGGCGTGGAGTTGTTATGGATATCCCATGGCATGAGCCTTGAACTATCCCTTCGCGTGTCACCCAACAATTAATGGAAAACCTAAGACCATGATGGACGTGCAAATACCCACTATCGCATCCGCAGCTACTTCCGGTTCGACGAATACCCAGGGCTCACCCCGTATTGTACAAGGAGGGGGCAGGCGTGAATCAGCCGGGTCGGGAAAATCATTCTCGTCGGAATTGCACGCTGTTCATGTTGCGAAGGAGTCGCGCCACGAGATCAAACGTGGACAGAAACCTCAAGATGAAGACAGTCCGCCGACGTCCTCTGAGCAGCCGGAGCAAGAGTCCATATCTACTACATCCTCCCACGCAACGAAGGATGAGTCGTCGTCCGAGAAAACTGCAGAGCCTGCCGGGCAAGAAGCCAAGTCTGCGACACCCTCCGTGGTCAATGACGTGACGACACAAGGTGTCGTACTGGCGTTGATTGCACAGCCTGCCGTCAAGCCGGATTCTCAACCGCTTGCGGAGACCGCCTTATCCGGACCAACGAATGTCGCGATGGAGTCCGTGATGCCATCTGTCACGGAGGACGGGGCATCGTTGCCGATATCGGCGGCGGACTCCTCCAAACTTCCACAGATAGATAATAAAGTGCTGACTGCTCAGTCTACCGATAACAAGGCAACCAACCCAACGGGAGCCATTTCTCTACCCGCTGTTGATACCGCTATGCAGCCTGTTTCGCTGCCTAAACAGGAGATGATTCCGGGCAGTCAAGTGCCGTCGGCTCCGGAAGGGCTTCGTGACCCTCAGCAGGAACAACCAACAAGTTCGATTACACCAGCAGAATTGTCGCAAGCTGAGCTCAAGACCGAGACGAAGGCTGAGTCAGTCGTCCTGCCGCACGTTCAGCCGCTCCAAGCGCCGGAACGTCAAGATGCCGTCAAAGAACTCACGGCCCTGCCGGTTCAACGTCCGGAAGAGAATCGGCCGGTTATGATAGATCGGCCGGTTCCGGCACGAGAGGCACGTGAGTCAAAAGAAGACGGAATGCCGCAGCATCTGTCAGTCCTTTCGATGGCCGAGCAGGATTTCACGAATCAGGACCGCGAAGGCGGAATGGAATGGTCAGGCCGAGACCATCGCGACAACCTATCAGGTGATCAGGTGATTGCCCGTCCTGCCATGACCGAAATCTCCGCACCGGCTGTGCCATCCAATTTCTCGCTTCCGGTCAATGGGGCGGATCAGCGCACATTCTCTTCTGCTCCTTCAGTCAAGCTTTCATCTGATGCGCCCCATGCCGTCACAACACCTTCCGTTCAGCCAACCGATTGGATGCCCGGGAATACGACGAGTCAAACCAAGTCGATGGTTCTTGAGCTGTCCCAGGCGGATCTTGGCCGGGTAAACATTCGCGTGGCTGTCAACCAAGATGTCGTGCACACACACTTCTCATCCGACCGGAACGATATGGGCCAGTATCTCCAGAACGGACAGGACAGATTGCAATCTGCGCTGCAGACGTCGGGATTGGATCTGGGACGGTTCCAGGTAGACATTGATCGCCAGAGCGCCGGACGGTCCTTCCAACAGCCTGCGTCTCAGGGACAGTCGAGCAACCATTCTCGGCAGGAAGAAAGTCACAATTCAGGACAGGGGCGTGAAGAATTCACGCAAGATGCGATGCCCCGTCGAGGCATGTTGAACCTAGTCGCGTAAAGTATAAAGGAGCTGAGTATGGCAACCATCACGCCAGCCACCAACCAAACGACCCCGACACCCACACCGACAAATCCAGTAAAAGCTGGCGGGTTGGCCGCCGCAATGAGTGGAAACCAGCAGCTGGGTGAGAATGATTTCCTCACACTCTTGGTAACGCAGCTCAAAAATCAAGACCCTTTGAAACCCACTGACAACACCACCTTTGTGGCAGAACTGGCTCAATTCAGTCAGCTAGATCAGAGTACGAAGCAGGTTGAACTCCTCCAGCAAAGTATTACCAATCAAACCGATTCGCTGCAGTATTCCCTGCTGCCGATGGTGGGGCGAACGGTCCAAGTCGAAGGATCCGTCATTGATCTGAAGAATGGTCCAGCGACACTCACATATGCCTTGGCAGGCGATGCCTCAACGGTTCGAGTAACGATTCTCGACCAGCAGGGCAAGGCGATCAGAACGCTGGATCTCGGAACGCAAAGCGCAGGCAAGCAGGAAGTTCAGTGGGATGGCCGCAATCAAAATGGTGCGCTCGTGCCGGCAGGACTGTATCAATATCAGATCGCGGCCAAGGATCTGAAGGGGGCACCGGTCGTGGCGGCATCGAGTTCCGTCTTGACCATTACCGGGGTGCGGATGGTCAGCGGCACTCCGCAACTTGTGGCCGGTGATCAGGTCATCGACCGTAGCAACATTGTAGAACTGCGTTAATTCGCACGGTTGAAAGGTTTGTTACAAAGGAGGGTATGATCCATGGGTATTCTGTCATCTCTGTTTGCCGGTGTGAGCGGGCTCAATGCCAACGGCACCGCGTTGTCGGTCATCGGTAACAATATTGCCAATCTCAGCACTGTCGGGTTCAAGGGGAGTCGGGCAACCTTCGCCGACTTGATCAGCTCCTCGATCTCGGGCGGGTCAGGCGCAGTACAAACCGGAATCGGCGTGGCGCTCACGTCGGTTCAAGGCGATTTCAGCCAAGGCTCGCTGGCGACTTCGTCGAA
>JACOEJ010000133.1:1680-3788 GCA_024998645.1 Nitrospira sp. | reverse complement strand
GGTTGATCAGGTTGACAGCTGATCACAATACCGAGCGCAATACACGTGATCAGAGCCGATACAAGCACAATGGTCACATGTCTTTTGTTCATGCGGTGTCTCCCCGGTCCATCCCCACTCGCGCGGGGAACACGAAGTAGTGATTGAACCCGGCGAGGGCAGCGCCTTTGCACGATTGCATGGAACCGGTTTCATCGAGCATGAGGGTCACATAGAGCGGTTGAGCTGCGTGGTTCGGCTGTTGGTGCACCGGCTTGTCCACGGTGGGAACCTCCTTCTGAAAATAGGTGGCGACGAAGCCCCATCCTATTCGAGGACCGTGACAGGGCAGGTCACTCCGCGGATCGGAGGCTGATTGAAGTGCTGAGCCTGGTTTTCAAGGCATTCTGCACGCCGGCGTGGTGCAGCCGATCAGGAACTTGTGACATCCGGGGTCACAGTTGGGCGAGAAGTTTCCTGGCTTCGTCTTTCACGGCTTGCTGCAGCCGCTCGGGCTTGAGGACCTGCACCCCGCTCCCGAAGCTGAGAATCCAGCCGAGCAACTCACGGGTGTCGGCCACCTGAAGAGTCATGAGAAGCTGACCGGTCTTGAGCGGCGTCACCTGCTGACTGGGATGCCAGGTCCGGTCCTTTACCCAGGCGGCGGTGCCTTTGTCGAACTTTAGTTCGATGGTGATGCGTTCGCCGCGCATGACGACGAGCGCGTCCTCCACATAGGCATCGATATCGAAATGCAGGGGCATTTGATAGGGATGGTCGGTGGGGGTGAGGGACTTGATCCGTTCCACCGCAAACATCCGCACGTCTTTCCGCCAGTGGCAATAGGCAATCAGGTAGAGACCGCCGTCCACGTAGCGTAAGCGATAGGGGTCGACTTCGCGTCTGTTGGTCGCATTCCGGCCGGCGGAAAAATATCTCATCTGGACGGTCCGGCGCTGGGTAATCGCTTGGGAGAGGATGTCGATGGTCTCCCGATGGTGCCGGTAGTTCTTGTGGGGACCAAGGCCGACCGAAAACCACTGGTCCAACCGTTGAAGATACTCTGTGGCTCCATCCGGAATGGCAGCGGATATCTTGGTCAAGGCGGAGTTGAGGGAGGTCTGAATCAGGGTGCCTTGCAAAGGCGTCATCAGGCGGCGGCTGAAGGCCAGGGCCATCAGTTCGGTCGGCGAGAGACGGAGGGCTGGAATGTTCTTGAATCCGTCAAGGAGACGCCAGCGGACTTCGCCATCCACCCGCTCGGTCAGCAACGGAAAATGCGAGGCTTCGAGCGCGCCCAGATCCCGGCGAACGGTTCGAGGATGCCGGGTCAGACCGGCAGGAATCGCCTCGACTAACTGAGCCAAAGTCAGTCCGCTCCGCGCAGCGCCCAAGCGCTGCAGCAGATGCCATTGTCGCGTAACCTGGTCATTGCGAGGCATAGGTTTCCCTCAAGTCTTTCTGAAACAATCTTCCGGCGCTTGTGACAGATGAGCGGCGCTAGAATGCCACAACTGCTTCCCTTGGGGAAATCCCACCGCTTCCAGAAAGAACAAGCAAGAACTCAACCATGCCTCGATTTATTGTCGGTCCAAGCCAACTCTCCTCGATTCGCGTTTTCCGCTTTCATCTATTCAAGTGACGCTTTAGGATAGGCCTATGACAACCTCTACCGCACCCAAACAGGACGACCTCGAACGACTCATCTCCGGCACCCATTGGAACCCGCGCGCGATCCTCGGCCCGCATCCGACCCCACAAGGCCTGACTGTCCGCACCTGGCTTCCGTTTGCCGAATCGGTCGAGATTGTGCCTACCGGTCACACCGCTCCGGTCCCGGCCAAGCGCATCCACGAGGCCGGCCTCTTTGAAGCCATCCTCCCCAAACAGAGTGACCCGCTCCACTATAAGATCCGCGCTCGGGCTGCCGACGGCACCATCACGGAAAACCATGATCCCTATGCGCTCCCGCCGCTGCTGACCGATTTTGAGCTCCACCTCTTTTCAGAAGGCACGTTTTATCGGGCCTACGAATCGCTGGGGGCGCACGTTCGCACGGCAGAAGGCATCACCGGCGTGCATTTCGTCGTGTGGGCGCCGAATGCCATGCGCGTCAGCGTCGTGGGTGA
>JACOEJ010000133.1:0-1580 GCA_024998645.1 Nitrospira sp. | reverse complement strand
ATCGCCATCTATGAAGTCCATCTCGGATCATGGATGCGGGTGCCGGAAGAGGAGAATCGCTGGCTCACCTACCACGAGCTGGCCGCCAGACTCATCCCCTATGTGAAGAACCTCGGCTATACTCATATCGAACTCCTCCCCGTCACCGAACATCCCTTCGACGGCTCCTGGGGCTATCAGGCCACCGGCTATTTTTCTGCGACCAGCCGCTACGGCACACCGGAAGACTTCATGGCGTTCGTCGATGCCGCCCATGCAGCCGGTATCGGAGTCATCATGGACTGGGCGCCCGCGCATTTCCCCGACGATCCGCACGGCCTCGCGTTTTTCGACGGCACCCATCTCTACGACCATGCCGATCCGCGCCTCGGCTATCATCCTGATTGGCACAGCCGGATCTTCAATTACGACCGTCCGGAAGTGCGTAACTTTCTCCTGAACAGTGCGCTGTTCTGGCTCGACACCTATCACATCGACGGAATACGCGTGGACGCCGTCGCCTCGATGCTGTATCTCGACTACGGCCGTAAGCACGGCGAGTGGATCCCCAATCAGTTCGGCGGACGCGAAAACCTGGGCGCCGTGACGCTGCTCAAGGAACTGAATGTCCTCGTGCATCGGGACTTTCCCGGCGCCATGACCATTGCGGAGGAGTCCACCTCCTGGCCGGGGGTCTCCCGCCCCACCTATACCGGAGGGCTCGGGTTTACGTTCAAATGGAACATGGGCTGGATGCACGACACGCTCGACTATTTTGCCCATGAGCCGGTGCACCGGAAATTTCATCAAAATCAGATCACGTTCGGCCTGCTCTACGCCTTCACGGAAAACTTCGTCCTCGTCCTCTCCCATGACGAAGTGGTGCACGGCAAGCGCTCGCTGATCGGGAAAATGCCCGGCGATCCCTGGCAGCAGTTCGCCAATCTCCGCACCCTGTACGGCTATATGTACGGCCATCCCGGGAAGAAGATGCTGTACATGGGCAATGAGTTCGGGCAATGGCGGGAATGGAACCATGACACCAGCCTGGACTGGCATCTCTGCGAATATCCGCCCCATCACGGGTTACAGCGCTTTGTCCGCGATCTGAATCATCTCTACCGGCAGGAGCCGGCGCTGCATCGGGTCGACTACGAATGGAATGGATTTCAGTGGATCGATTTCAACGACGCGGAGAATTCGGTCATCGCTTTCCTTCGAAAAACGGAAGACGCCTCGGAATCCATTCTCTGCGTGGGAAACTTTACACCGGTTCCGCGGCATCACTACCGTATCGGCGTCCCGGCCGGGGGGCACTACCGTGAGCTGCTCAACAGCGACGCCGAACTGTATGGGGGCAGCAACATGGGGAACTCCGGCGGCGTGCGCGCCGAGGCCAGCCCCTGCCACGGCCTCCCCTATTCACTCAGCCTCACGCTTCCGCCGCTTTCCATGCTCTTCTTCAAGCTGCAGCCTGACTAACAGGAAGCTGAAAAAGCCTGCCAGCGGCGTTCTCGCGTCGCTCAGACCCTCAATGTAAGCAAGAAACTTGAGGCAAAGGACCTATCCGCTCGCATGTGATCGAAGCGAGCGGCTCAAGC
>JACOEJ010000043.1:15940-30804 GCA_024998645.1 Nitrospira sp. | reverse complement strand
AGAACTCATCCGCCCTCTGCCCTCGAACGAGTGGGAAGATAACAAGACTCCCCCACGGGTGTCAAGCAACATTTTCATGTATAATCAAAAAAATATGAGAAACAATGAATCACCAATGTTCATGCGGCGCCGAACGATTCTAAAAACGCTCGGTCTCGTCGCGACGGCAGGAATATCCGGAGGCTGTGATGCCGTCGGTTCTGTTTTTGGACGCATGTTTGCGATTCCGCCCCGCGAGACCACCTATTTCACACCGAATTCTAAATTTTACGTGGTGAATTACGCCGATTCCGCAGTCTCGATGTCACGCGAGGTGAATATCGAACAATGGAAAGTGCACGTGAAAGGCGTCGTGAAAACACCGCTTTCACTGGGCTGGCGCGACATTTTGAATCGCGACTCCTACGATCAAGTCTCCACGCTCATGTGTATCGACACCCTCCCCGGCGGCGACAGCCTGGGAACCGCCACTTGGCGAGGGATTTCATTAAAAAAGCTCCTCCAGGACGCCGGCGCCGACGAAGAAACCGCACGCGATGTGATTTTTCGCGGCATCGACGGCTATGACGACAGCATTCCCTTCACGCGCGCCATGCAAGACGATGTGATGATCGCCTTTCTGATGAACGGCGAAAAACTCCCTAAGGAACATGGCTTCCCGATCCGCCTCATCGTCCCCGGCCTGTACGGCATTAAAAACGTGAAATGGATTACGGAAATTGAAGTCTACCCTGGCGATTACCTAGGGTACTGGCAACGCAAGGGCTGGACCGACGACGCCACCATCAAAATCTTCTCCCGCATCGATTCCCCCGGCCACTATCAAACCTTGCGCGGGCCCGTGCAGAAATTCCGCGGGATCGCCTTCGGCGGCCCCAACTCCATCAGCAAAGTCGAATTGAGCTTCGATGCCGGTCGCACGTGGAGCGAATGTACGATTGAACCGCCGATGTCGCCCTACTCCTGGGTGATTTGGAACTACACCTGGACTGCACCGAAGCCAGGGAAATTTCAAACAGTGGTGCGGGCGACAGATACAAAGGGGCAGCTGCAGATAGCTGAAATCGTCCGGCCACAGCCGGCCGGCGCGAGCGGCCTCCATACGATTATTTCCGAAGTCGCCGAACTCTAACGACTTCACCCGCACGGCACGGCACGGCACGAGAGAGTCCACCTATTCATCCGCCGTCCCCTGCCTCACCGGCTCTCCCCGCTCCCTCGGTTTTCCAACCATCCCCTCCCGGACTTGCTTCCCACCGGAATTCCCGCTACTGCTAGTCTCTCCGCTTTCTATTTCTGGAGGGCACCATGGCTCGACGATTTTTCTTAGCCTCGTCACTCCTTCTCGGCATGACGGGTTGCGACCTGCACTCCCCGGCTCTGCAACAAGACCGGCTGACGTCCCTGGGGTCGGCACAAACCCATGCAACCGCCACGCGCGTGAACGGGGAAATCACACGGCGTTCGGTAACGATCGACGGCGTCTCACTCAGCGTGCTGGAAGCCGGCACCGGTGATCCGATTATCTTCGTCCACGGCGTCGTCACCACGAGCAACATTTTCGCGAAATATCTGAGCGCCTACTCGCCGGACTTTCGCGGAATCGCCGTCGACCTCCGCGGATATGGCGACTCACAGGAACCGGAGAACGGCTTCACGATCGCACAATTTTCCAAGGACCTTATTGCGCTCGCCGACAAACTCGAAATCGAGAAGCCTGTCTGGGTTGGTGTCTCCATGGGCGGCATGATCTTGCAGCAACTGGCATTGGATTATCCTGAGCGCGTACGGGCACTCGTGCTGGTGTCAACGACCGACGGGGCGATGGTACTGGACAAAGATCTGCCGACCATCGGCAATCCGCGTGATTTTCGCGAGGTCTCCAAGAACATCATCGTCGAGAGCTTTCCCCCGGAAACACCCGTCACGCTCTATCAGCCGTTGCTGGACCGCATTGCAACCTGGAACGGCACCGTGCTGCGTGAAGCTCTGACGAGCATGGCCCAGGCCAACGTGCACGGACGAATCAACGCCATCACCGCGCCGACGCTGGTGATGGTCGGAGCCAAAGACGACGTCGCCACTCCCGCCATCGCACGAGGGATTCAGGCGCAGATCGCCGGCGCGCAACTGGTGGAGTTCAAGACCGGCCATTTCATGATGGCGGAAGATCCCGAACAGTTTCAGAAAGTGCTGGGAGAGTTTCTACAGAGACTGAAGAAGTAGCGGACGAGCACTGCGCTAATCAGCGGAGCGGCGGGAAGCCCTCGGCGAATCCGGCCGCCCAGGCTTGGCGCCTGCGGCTGCTGCACATCCCTGAATCGACTGTACCTCGCCAGAGGTCAATTCCCGCCAGACACCGGGCCCAAGATTCCCCAACGAGATAGGACCAATCGCCACACGAACCAACCGCAATGCCGGGTGACCGACCGCCGCGGTCATGCGACGCACCTGCCGGTTCATCCCTTCGCGAATCGTCATCTCGATCCAACAGGTCGGCACGGTTTTCCTGAACCGAATGGGCACCGGTCGATCCGGCAATGCCGGTGGCTCGTCCAGTAAGCGAACCTCCGCCGGCCTCGTCTTGGTTCCGCTCAGCATCACACCCTGGCGCAATTGCCGGAGCGCCTGCTCATCAGGGACTCGCTCCACCTGCACCAGATAGACCTTGGGAAGCTTGTGTTGCGGATCGGTGATGCGGTGAGACAGCGTTCCGTCGGAGGTCAGAAGCATCAACCCTTCACTGTCCATATCCAGCCGCCCTGCGGCATAGACACCGGGCAACTCGACATAGTCGGCGAGCGTCGGCCGTCCGTCAGGATCGGTAAAACACGGCAGGACACCGTAGGGCTTATGCAACGCGATGGTGTGAAAGCGCGCAGGAGTCGACGTGGCCGGTGTCATACGGAGCGTGGGTTTCACCGGCCGGCCGTCGAGGTCTCAGCCATATGCAGCTTGAAATTGCGCCGGGCCCCGATCATGCAAAACCGACGTGACAAAGAAGTGAGTGGTTCGTGGTCGTACGACTGCCCCGCCTGCCTATGGAGCACACAATCAGTAGCCACGGCCGAATCCTCCACCGATTCGTCCGCCGCTTCCCACCCCCATGCCGCCGAATACACCGATCGAAAAGCCCGATCGCGGTTCCCCACCATAGCCGGGCGGCCACACATACAGATGCTTCACGCCAAAGGTTGGGTACCGATACTCCACCTCATCGAGGCGATCCATGCGGGCTCCGGTCACTTCGCCAACGAGAGTGACAGCAGCCCCCTCCCGAATCGTCGCCGGGTCGAGCAACTCTTGAGTGAGCGCCAGGAATCGGCCTTGCGATTCTGTCCTGACAACCGTCGGTTCATAGTCGGCGTTCAACGGGAGCTGCAATACCTCTATCAGCATGCCGGCATCGGTCCGTTTGGCCTTCAGCACCTCACCGCCGACCACGATCCGCTTCCCGACAAAGGACTCCGGCGCCGCAAGAACCTGCGCGAAGGTCACGTCCTTATCGAGTTGGGCCTCAAGCGCCTCCGGCACCACAACGTGGGATACACAGCCAGTCATCATCACCGCGCTCCACCACAGCGCAGCGACTACTCTGATCCGATTGATGTTCATGCCGCCACTATACCTGAGCCTGCACATCCCCCTCAAATCTCATCCCCATTGTAGAAGTGTAGAATCGTAGGTATTCCCCTTCAAGCTCCAGAACGGCTCCATGCGTTCTTCCCGTCACGGCTCTATTGTCACGAGATAGCCCGACGCCGTGATCGCCTGTAGACGACGATACTTAGGAGATGCAGCCATCTCCGAATGGTGGATATCGCCCATCGTTTCCGCCCGGCATCAGGCTTGCTCTATCACCCGGCATGAGAGCGTGACCACTCTCATCGGATTCATCCAGTGTTTGCAGCGGCCACAGCATCGAGGATGACCGTGGCCTATTTCATCAACTCTCTACGTGAGGAGGTTCCCATGACTCGCTTTGCCAGCTTCATCGCACTCGCAGCATTCTTGACGTTCGGTCTCGGCACGGCCGTCTCCTTCGCAAGCGAACCGGCACCGGTCGAGCAGAAGGAGAAGAAAGATATGAGCGGCTCCAAAGCCGACGACGACAGCAAGAAAAAAGATGAGAAGAAGGAGATGGGCAAGTAAGCCTGCCTTCCGGGGCGCAACCGCCGTTGCGCCCCTCTTCTTCGCTCGACCAGGTTCAATCTTAGATCTATCGAATCTGTAGTCCTATCCCTACAGAACCGTGGCATCTCACGACAGCCTCAAGAATCGCCCTAATCCCACCTCCAATTCATTCCCTTGAATAACCAGTGCTTCCCCTCACTTCCCCCTGAGGTCGCTCAGGCATCGACCTTGCTCCTTCTCTCCGTATTCCGTTTGTCATCCTTTTATAGGGAGGAATTTATGCATCCACGTATTCCGTTCCAGACCGCATTACTCCGCGCCGCATCGTTGATCGCACTGTGCGCCATCGCCCCGATCGGATGCGTCACGAATGAAACGCACACCAAAGCGCTCACCGAGCTGGACGCCGCGAAGAAAACATCTGCCCAACGAGCCGCTGAGCTTGACGCATTGAAGAAACAATCACAGGCCCAGTCTGATCAACTCAAACAGCAACTCGCCGGGCTGCAACAGAATCTGGACCAGGAATCCACACAACGAAAAACCGCCGAGGAAGCGGCCGCCGCTCTGGCGAAAGAGCGAGCCGACCTGGAAGCCCGTTCCGGAGAATTGCAGTCCAAGCTGGACGGTCTGGAAAAAGACAAGGGCCAACTCGGCAGCGAGCTGAGCACGGTGCGCAGCCAGATCGACCAACTCCAAAAGAAGCTAGCCGACGAGGAAGCCCAGGTCAGCGCGCTCGAAAAAGACAAACAGCAGTTGGCCAGTGGCACCGCCTCGGCCCAGAACGAGATTGCCACGCTCCAGAAGCGCGCCGCCGAACTCGAAGCCGAAGCCGCCCGTGTGGCGAAAGAACGCGAGCAGCTTCGCCAGGAACAAACCCGGCTCACGGCCAGCCTGGAGCAGGAGCGGCAACGATTGAAGGCCGAGGAGGCCGAGAAGGCCAGGCTTGAACAGGAACGCGCCGCCAAGGAAGCGGAGATCGCGCGGCTCACCCGCACGCAGGAAGAACTGTCCAAATCACTCCAGGACGAAATTTCGAAAGGCAACATCACGATCCAACAGGTTCGAGATCAGCTGACGATCAACATGGTCGACCGGGTGCTCTTCGATTCGGGACAAGCACAGGTCAAGCCGGCCGGAGTCAAAGTCTTAAAGCAGGTCGGCGATGTCTTGAACAAAATTTCCGACAAACAGATCCGCATCGAAGGTCATACGGACAATGTGCCGATCAGCACGAAGCTGCAGGATAAGTTCAAAACGAATTGGGAGCTCTCGACGGCACGCGCCACCAATGTCGTGCGGTACTTGATCGATCAAGGTGGCGTGGACCGGCAGCATATGTCCGCCGTCGGCTATGCCGAGACCAGGCCGATCGCTCCCAATGAAACCGAGCAGGGCCGCAGCTCCAATCGACGGATTGAGATCGTCCTTCATCCGAAAGACCTCTCCAAAATCACCGGCCAGCTGGGCTCCACCGGTCCGGACGGGAAATAGCCCGCCCGTTCGCACCGCGGCGGCCGCCACACCTCCTGTGGTGGCCGCCTCCCCTCGCACCGCGTATTTGGAGACTTCCCCTCTCTCTTCGCTTCCGCTATGATGCCGGCGTGCCGCCAAAATCCACAGCGATTCGTAAGCACTTTTATGGATCTCTCAGCATGAGGATGTCATGGTCCCATTGATCAGGCTTGCCGTCATAGTCTCGCTCTCCGTCGGACTGACTGCCTGCGATACCGCCTACATGGCCACGATGGAGAAGATCGGCTATGCCAAACGCGATATTCTGAGCAGCCGGGTAAAATCGGCGCGCAACGCGCAGGAGGACGCCAAGAAAGAAATCCAAAGCGCTTTGGAGCAATTCGGAAAAGTCGTCGGCTATCAAGGCGGCGATCTGGAAGCCACCTACAAGAAACTGAACAGCGAACTGGAAAACAGCGAAGACAGCGCCGAGGCCGTCCGGAAGCGAATCAAGGATGTCGAAAGCGTTGCGGATTCGCTGTTCGCCGAATGGAAGACCGAACTCGGCCAATATTCCAGCGCCGATCTGCGGCGCAAGAGTGAAGAGAAGCTGGCTCAGACAAAAGCCCGATACAACGAGATGCTGGGGGCCATGAAGAAGGCCGAGCAACGCATCGACCCGGTCTTGAAGCCGCTTCGCGATCAAGTCCTCTACCTGAAGCACAACCTGAACGCGCGCGCGCTGGTCGCCATCAAAGGCGAACTCGTGAAGGTCGACGCCCAGGTTGATCAACTGGTCAAGGACATGAATAAGTCCATCGCCGAAGCGGATAAATTCATTCAATCGATGGAAAAGGACCCGGCCTAACTCGGAGGCCTGAATAGTCACGAATACTGGCAACATCATTCGCAGGCGGTTCAAAAAATCCGTCCAGCAAGCCCGCAGCAAGCGGAGAGGCGAGGCGTACGCTTCGGTACGGTGAGCCTCTGTGCGCGGGGAGAACGCCGCTGGAGGATTTTTTCAACCGCCTGCCGGGAGGATCGCGATGCGGTGGGAAGGACAACGGGAAAGCAGCAATATTGAAGACCGCCGTGGCATGGGCCCGGCCCGGGTCGGCGGACTGGGAATCGGCGGCATCGTGTTGGTGCTCGCCGTCAGCTATTTCACCGGCACCAATCCCCTGACGCTCATCAATATGCTGAACGGAGTCCAGAGCATGACGGAGTCCTCCGCCCCGTCAGAACCCGCTCCCACAGGAGCACCCAGCGACCAACTCGGCAAATTTGCCTCAGTCGTCCTCGCGGATACGGAAACGACCTGGAAGCAGTTGCTGGGGCCTGAATACGAGGAACCCCGACTCGTCCTCTTCACCGGCGCCGTCCGTTCGGCCTGCGGTACGACCTCATCAGCCGTCGGTCCGTTTTATTGCCCGGGGGATCACAAGGTGTATCTCGATCTGACGTTCTTCAACGAGATGGCTCAGCGCCTCGGCGCCCCCGGAGATTTTGCGCAGGCCTATGTCATCGCGCATGAGGTGGGACACCACGTGCAGAATCTAACGGGAGTCGCCAAGAAAATTACCCGGCTTCAGCATCAGGGATCGGAGAAAGCGGCCAATGCCTTGTCGGTCCGCATGGAGTTGCAAGCCGATTGTTACGCCGGAGTATGGGGATATCATGCCAACCGCAAACGCAATCTGATCGAGCCGGGCGATTTCGAAGAAGGACTCAAAGCCGCCGCCGCCATCGGCGACGATCGCCTGCAGAAAATGGGTCAGGGGTACGTCCAACCGGAAAGCTGGACACACGGCTCCTCCGACCAACGGATGACATGGCTCAGACGGGGCCTGGAAAACGGCGATCCCAGCGTCTGCAACACCTTTGAAGGCATACGCTCATGAGTCAAGACGAACAGGATTCCACGCACCATCTGGCAACCGGCGCGATCGAGACGCTCTTTGCCGATCCTCCATGGAATTCAACGTCTTTCCTCGGCGCAGGAGCCACGACCCTCGCCGGACTCGGAGCCTGGTTGAATGACATAATGTCCCCGGCCCTCGCACGCGGAGGCGCCAGCTTTATGGGAGGGTTCTTGATCGGCTGGGCGATTCGCCGGACAATCAAGCTCGCCGCAATTGTCGCCGGCCTGCTGTTGACGCTTCTGGCTGCCGTGAAAATGAGCGGCATCGTCGATCTCGACTGGACGGCGATCGAAGCCAATATTTCGCACAGTGTCGCCTGGGCGCAGGGCAAAGCCGAGGGCTTCAAAGAAGTCCTCACGGGGTATCTCCCCTCAGCCGGAGCAGGCGGCGCCGGAACGTTTTTAGGATTTCGGAAGAAGTAGAAGCGCGATCAGAAACATTCGAGAGGGCAGACGGCTTAGTCGTTCAACTTTTCCTTGATCTTATTCCCGGCCTTTTCAAACCCTTCGGCCGTTTTCGTCGCAGCCTTCTTGAGCTTCTCGCCGACCTTGTCCACGACGTGCTTCTCTTCGACCTTTTCCACCACCGCTTTGGCCTTACTCTCAATCTTTTCGCCGATATGTTTCGCCGTCGTTTCAACCCGCTCCATCATCCCCTGCGACTCTTCGGCAAAGACCGGACCGGCCGCAAACACGACCACCGTCGACAGCGCACAAAGCACCTGCTTCCGAACTATCATTGTAGGCATGTCACACTCCTTTATAGGACAGCATAGCATGCGAATCACCTCTTGTCCCTGTACTCCCCCCTTTCCTCTTACCCGGCACTCTGGATTATACTGGGAGCATCTGTCCGCTCTGACATGAAAGGATCTTGCATGCGACGCACTGCTCTCATTCATTCATTGCTCCGTGGCTCCGCCCTCTGCCTGCTTACACTCCCGATACTTGCGCTGACAGCTCCCGCTCATGCGGAACTATCTCCTGCGGCGCTCGACCGCGCCAAGCTTGCGACTGTCGGGGTGCTCGAAGATACGCAGGATCAGCGGACGCCGGACAAACCGGGAAAGATTCTGGTTCGCGGCACCGGCTTTCATCTGCGCGACGGCTACATCGTCACCGCCCGGCATGCCGCGGAGAAACATGATGTCACCACCGGCACCATCATTGAGAAACAGATTCGGATCCTGACGACCGATCTCCACGAACTCACCGCCGATCTGGTCGGCGACAGCGCCTTCATGGATGTCGTGGTGTATCGCGTCATCGAAGCCCAGCGAGCCAAGCTCCTTGCCACTGCATCCTTCGCCTCCGGCGATGTGCAACCCGGCCAAACCGTCTTCACCGTCGGCTATCCCATGGGCTGGGGACCGACGATGTCGTTCGGACATCTGGGCAATACGAATACGTTTCTCCAGACAGTGGACACCAGACTGATTCAAGCCGACGTCGCCGCCTGCAGCGGCAACTCCGGCGGCGGGCTCTTCAACGACAAGGGCGACGTAGTCGGCATCATGCACGCCATCATCCAGACCGAGCGGGACGATTCCACGGCCCACTGCAGCCGCATGGCCTTTGCTATTCCGGCGTTGTTGGCTGAACGGATCGTGAAATCGGCCATTGACGGAAAGCCGATGACCTTCTCGAAGATGGGCATTCACATGATGGCCGTGAAGGACGGCACGAAGTGGCGGATGGCAGTGAAGGACGTGAATGAACCGTCCAAGTCAGCCGGCATCCAAAAGCACGACATCATCATCGCCGTGGACGAAACCGAGATCAACGACGCGGCGCATTTGAAAAATTATCTGATCGAACGCACCACCCCGGGCCAGCAAGTCCGGGTCAAAGTCCGCCGCATCGACGCGGACCTGACGTTTACGGTGACGTTAGGAGGGGGATGATCGACTCCGCAGGATGGTCAAAAAGGCCACTTTTCTCACCCACCCAACCCCGGCGCGCCGAGACGCGCCGTTCCACGGGCAAGGCCGCAGCAAGCGAAGAGGCGAATAGGTACATACCAAGCTTCGCTTGACCCGCTCGCTTCGATCACATGCGAGCGGATAGGAACTTCGCCACAAGTAGGCCCCTCCCGTACGTTGAGCCTCAGAGCGACGCGAGAACGAAGCTGGCGGACTTTTTCAACATCCTGCTAACCCGGGAGCGCCTGATACCAGCCATTGGCCCGGACGAGCGTCACAGGCTGGTCAAAGAGCCGGCTGAGGTTTATGTCTGTCAATAAATTCGCTTTGCTGCCGTCGGCAACAATCTGCCCTTCTTTAAGCAGGACCACCCGCTCGATCTCCGGCGGGATTTCGTGCAGATGATGCGTGACGAGTAGCACCGTCTTCCCCTTGCGAATCTGCGCGCGCAAGAGATCGAGATACTGGAAACAGGCTTTCAAATCGAGACCGCTCGTCGGTTCGTCCAGAACCAGCACAGAAGGATCATGCACCAGCGCGCGGCCGAGGAGAAAGCGGCGTTGCTCGCCGGTTGAGAGATGGCCGAAGCGGCGGCCGGCCAGTGACTCGATCCCCAGCTCCTTCATTACCTCACGCGCCCGCATGACCTGCGCCTCACTGAACTCCTGATACTCATACGTGTCGTTGCTTGCGTAGTACCCGGACAGAATGACATTCAGCCCCTCTGCACAGATCAAATAGTCCCGCTGGAGATCGTGCGACACAATTCCGAGCCGCTTCCGCACCTCCCAGACATTCCCGCCTTCCTCTCCGAAGAGACTGACCCTGGTCTCATCCAACGGCAGCGGATGGACGCCGCCCGCTAAGAGCTTGAGCAGAGTCGATTTACCGGCCCCGTTGGGGCCGACAATCGCCGCATGCTCTCCTTCTTGTAGAGCGAAGGAGAAGTCGGAGAAGACACAGGTCTCCCCCCGATAGACGGTCGCATGTTGGATGTCGAGGATTGGACGAGAGAGAGCTATAGCGCCCCTCTCTTTGACAAGAGTGGCGACTGGTGCGGCAGCGGCAACTGGACCGCCGACTTTCTTACCAGCGCTGCGCGACTGCTCAAGCCCTGCGCGCGCCAAGGCATCTACGCGCTCGTTCTCCGGATGCCCGTTATGCCCCCGCAC
Source organism: Nitrospira sp. (assembly GCA_024998645.1). Classification (GTDB taxonomy): domain Bacteria; phylum Nitrospirota; class Nitrospiria; order Nitrospirales; family Nitrospiraceae; genus Nitrospira_D. The sequence goes on along the minus strand of JACOEJ010000043.1, from coordinate 20,200 downwards.
CCAGTGCCATTCAAGCTTGTGACCGGACGCCAACGCATCGAGACGACGCCACAAATCCTCATTTTTCACCGGCTCTTTGCCGGCCGTTTTCCAGCCGCGCCGCTTCCAGCTATGGATCCATTCGCTGATGCCCTTCTGGACATACTGCGAGTCGGTATAGACGCGTGCTTCCACCGGCTGGGCAAGCGACTGCAAGGCTTCAATCACGGCCAACAACTCCATGCGGTTATTCGTCGTCGCCGGCTCACCGCCGCAGAGCTCCGTTTCAGCCGTACCGATGCGCAGCAAGGCACCCCAGCCCCCGGGACCGGGATTTCCGCTACAGGCGCCATCCGTATAGATTTCGATCATTCGCCCGCTCTCCTCGTGAGACATCACAATATCTTCAAGCCGGTTCACCCTTAGATTGCAGCCACAGATTGCAGCCACAATTCTACTCCGCCCCGGAAGGAGCGGCCATAGGAAGAAGGAGTCGCTGGTTCACAACGGGATTACGCTTCGGCAGGATCCTGATCGATCTTCGCAGTCGATTTCTTCCCCGCGGAAGTAGCAGTCTTCTTTGACGAGCCGGGAATCTTGGGTGTCGCCGTCTTCACATCGGCGTTCTGCGCGCGATGCAGCAGAGCGTGATCCATGAGGACGAGGGCTAGCATGGCTTCGGCGATCGGCGTGGCTCTGATGCCCACGCAGGGGTCATGGCGGCCATTCGTTTCGACGGTGACCGGCTGGCCTTGCTTGTCGATCGACCGGCGCGGGACACGGATGCTCGAAGTCGGCTTGATGCCAATCGTCACAACGATATCCTGCCCCGTTGAGATGCCGCCGAGAATGCCGCCGGCATGGTTGGTCGCAAAGCCTTCCGGCGTCAGTTCGTCGCCGTGTTCAGAGCCGCGCTGGGCGACCGAGGCGAAGCCTGCACCGATTTCGACCGCCTTCACCGCGTTGATGCTCATCATCGCGCCGGCCAGGTCCGAATCCAGCTTCGCATAGACCGGGGCTCCCCACCCGACCGGCACATGCTCGGCCACCGTGGTGATCTTCGCGCCGACGGAATCGCCTGTCTTGCGCAAGTCATCCATAAATGTTTCAAGCTTTCCAACGAGACCGGCATTGGCGGCAAAGAACGGATTGGTTCTGACCTCATCCCAACTCTGGAACGGCACTTCGATCGGTCCCAATTGACTGAGATAGCCTCGAATCACAACCCCATGATTCTCGTGCAGCCACTTCCTGGCGATCGCCGCAGCCGCCACACGCACCGCCGTTTCGCGCGCCGAGGACCGTCCCCCGCCGCGATGGTCGCGGATACCGTACTTCTGCCAATAGGTGTAGTCGGCGTGGCCCGGTCGGAAGGTATCGATGAGGTTGCCGTAATCCCGGCTGCGCTGGTCTTCATTACGGATCAGGAGCGCAATCGGGGTCCCGGTCGTCTTTCCTTCGAAGACTCCGGAAAGAATCTCGACGGTATCCGATTCCTGCCGCTGCGTGACATGGCGCGACGTCCCCGGCTTGCGCCGGTCAAGATCGCCTTGAATGTCCTCGGCCGACAGGGCCAAACCCGGTGGGCACCCGTCCACCACACAGCCGATCGCCGGCCCGTGGCTCTCGCCAAAGGAGGTGACGGTGAAGATGTGTCCGATCGTATTGCCAGCCATGGCTGCTTCGCGCGTTGAGGTTATTCGACGAGATCCAACTTAATTCTCAACTCCTTCAACTGTTCGGCACTCACGGCCGACGGCGCGTCGGTCAACGGACATTGCGCACGCTGTGTCTTGGGGAACGCGATGACGTCGCGAATGGAATCTGCGCCGCCCAGCAACATGATCAAGCGATCGAGACCGAAGGCGATGCCCCCGTGCGGTGGCGCGCCATACTCGAGGGCTTCCAACAGAAACCCGAACTTCGCCTGCGACTGCTCTTTGTTGATGCCCAGCAAATCCAGAATCTTGAGCTGGATGTCGCTGCGGTGGTTCCGGATGCTGCCGCCGCCGATCTCGCTCCCGTTCAACACCATATCGTAGGCCTTGGCCCGCACTTTCAACGGTTCTGAATCGAGCAGCGCCAGGTCTTCATCCATCGGTGCAGCAAAGGGATTATGCATGAAGATATAGCGTTTCTCTTCCGGCGAATAGTCCAATAGCGGGAACTCGGTTACCCAGAGCGGCTTCCAGGCGTTCTTGTCGATCAGGTTCAACTCTTCGCCCAGCTGCAGCCGGATGCGGCCCAGCACGTCGTGCACGACCGCCGGCTTGTCGGCGCCGAAAAGCACGAGATCGCCGGGCTTGGCTTCCGGCAACGCCGCGGCAAAGGCCTTGGCATCGAGGAACTTCGCAATGACGGATTCCAACTGCCCTTCGGGCGTGATTTTCAACCAGGCCAGGCCCTTGGCCCCGAAGCTCTTGGCCGTTTCGCCCAGGGCATCGATTCGGCTGCGCGGCGTCGCGGCCCCACCCTTCACGATCAGCGCCTTGACCAATCCGCCCTTCGTGGCGGCATCCTTGAACACCTTGAACTCGCTGGCCGCTGCAAAAGCCGTCACGTCGTACAACGGCATGTCGAAGCGCAGATCGGGCTTATCCGATCCATAGCGCCCCATCGCTTCGGCATAGGTCATCCGCGGAAACGGCGTCGGTAATTGCACACCGCCGGCATCACGGAATACGGTGACGATCATCTTTTCCATCAAACTCATCACGTCCAGCCGATCGACGAACGACATCTCCAGATCGATCTGGGTAAACTCGGGCTGGCGATCGTTACGCAGATCTTCGTCGCGGAAACAGCGGGCAATCTGATAATAGCGATCCATGCCGCTGACCATGAGCACCTGCTTGAAAAGCTGCGGCGACTGCGGCAGCGCAAAGAAGGTTCCGGGATTCACCCGGCTCGGCACCAGATAGTCTCTCGCCCCTTCCGGCGTGCTCTTCGTCAGGATCGGCGTTTCGATCTCAAGAAAGTCTTCCTTGTTCAGGAACCCGCGCACTGCCTGCACGATATCGTGCCGGGTCTTCATCAGCTTCTGCATACGGGGACGCCGCAAATCCAAAAACCGGTACTTCAGGCGGATCGCCTCCGTCACTTCCGCATCATCCTCGATGACGAACGGCGGCGTCTTCGATTCGTTCAACACCTCGACGGCGTCGACAAAGACTTCAATCTCGCCCGTCGAAAGATTCGGGTTCTTGGACTCATCCGGACGCGCCATCACCTGGCCGGTGATGGAGACCACACATTCGCTCCGCAGGGTATGACCGCCTTGATGGACCGCCGCGTTGCGCTCCGCATTGAAGACGACTTGCGTAAGACCCGTCCGGTCGCGCAGGTCGATAAAGATCACCGTACCGTGGTCGCGCCGACGCTGCACCCAACCGTTCAACACTACGGTCTGGCCGACATGGGTCTTGTTCAATTCACCACAGCGATGCGTTCTCACCTTCATGCCACATGTCTCGCTTTCTTCGTGGAGTGCCGTTTGGTCTTCGAGGGTTTCGCCCAGCCCGGGCGCCGCGGGGGCTTGGGCGGTCGGACGCCGGGGTCCTTCCCTTCTTTTTCCAATGTCCGTCGCTGCTCGACGATGTCGCGCAACGCATTCGCTTCCCGGTCCGTCAGGAACCGGAACTCGCCGGAACCCAGATCGCCCAGCGTGAGCGGGCCCATCTTGACGCGGGTCAATTTGATCACCGGATGGCCGACGGCTTCCAGCATCCGCTTCACCTGATGCTTGCGGCCTTCATGAATCGTAATTTCCACCCAGGAGTTGGCTTCGGCCTTACGCACCTTTTTCACCGTGGCCGGACTGGTCATGCCGTCTTCGAGCTTGATCCCCTTCTCAAGTTGGGCGATTTCTGCATCCGTCAGGACGCTTTTGACCTTGATGAGATAGGTTTTCGGGACATGATAGCGCGGGTGCAGCAGGGCTTGCGTCAAATCGCCGTTGTTCGTCAGCAGCATCAAGCCTTCGCTGTCGAAGTCCAACCGGCCGACCGGAAACACCCTCACCGACACCCCATGCAGAAAATTCTTCACCGTCGGCCGTCCGCCCGGATCGTCCAGCGTAGACATGACGTTCTTCGGCTTATTCAGGATGAGATAGACGAAGGGTTGTGCGTTTTCGAGGTGCTTGCCGTCCACCTTCACGTGATCGCGCTCGGGATCGACCTTGGTGCCGAGTTCCGTGACCACCTTGCCATTGACGGTGACGCGACCGCTCGCGATCAACATCTCCGCCTTCCGGCGCGATGCCAGACCGGTTGTTGCGAT
>JACOEJ010000043.1:0-15840 GCA_024998645.1 Nitrospira sp. | reverse complement strand
CGCTCGCGATCAACATCTCCGCCTTCCGGCGCGATGCCAGACCGGTTGTTGCGATTACTTTTTGGAGCCGCTCTTCCATAAAAACCTTTGATACCTTCCGTGACGCGTCACCCGGGACAGGTCAATCACCGAATGAGCTGCAAGGAAATCCATCACGTTTTCGATCGCACTATTCCCACTCGATCGTGCTTGGCGGCTTCGAACTGATGTCGTAGACGACGCGATTCACACCCTTCACTTCATTGATGATCCGGTTCGACATCCGGCCCAGTACATCGTTCGGGATCCTGGCCCAGTCGGCGGTCATCCCGTCTACGCTGGTCACCGCGCGAATCGCCACGACGTTGTCATAGGTCCGTTGATCGCCCATGACACCGACTGTGCGGATCGGCAGGAGCACGGCAAAAAATTGCCAGATTTCGCGGTACAGTCCCGCGCCGCGAATCTCCTGATCGACGATCGTTTCCGCTCCACGGAGGATCGCCAATCGCTCCTTCGTCACGGAACCGAGCACCCGGATCGCCAGGCCGGGACCGGGGAACGGCTGCCGCCAGACGATCTCATCCGGCAAACCGAGTTCCGTACCCAGCACCCGCACTTCGTCCTTGAACAGCTCCCGAAGCGGCTCAATCAATTTCAATTTCATCCGCGCGGGCAGACCACCGACATTATGATGTGTCTTGATCGTGGCAGACGGCCCCTTGAAACTCACGCTCTCGATGACGTCGGGATAGAGCGTCCCCTGCACCAGATACTTGACGCCCTTTAGCTTCTTGGACTCGACGTCGAAATTCTTAATGAACAGGCGCCCGATGATCTTGCGCTTCCGCTCGGGGTCGGTGACGCCCTTCAAGCCGTCCAGAAACTGTGTCGTCCGATCGAGCACCCGCAGATTCAGATGCATCTGCGATGCAAAGGTCTTCTTCACTTGATCGCGTTCACCCGCCCGCAACACGCCGTTGTCGACAAAGATACAGGTCAGCTGATCGCCGATGGCCCGATGCGTGAGAGCCGCCGCCACCGACGAATCCACCCCGCCGCTCAGCGCGCAGATCACCCGATCTTTCCCGACCTGCTCGCGGATCTGATTCACCGCCTGATCCACGTAGGACTGCATGGTCCAGGTTGGCGTGCAGCCGCAGATCTCATACACAAAGTTGCGAAGGATCTTCGCCCCTTCCGGCGTATGCGCGACTTCCGGATGGAACTGCAGGCAATAGATCCGCCGCTGCTCGTCGTCCAGCTTCATCGCGGCGACCGGTGAATTACTCGTATGGGCGATGGATCGGAACCCTGGCGGCATGCGCTCGATCCGGTCTCCATGGGACATCCACACCACCGACGAGCCGCTTGCACCGATTCCCTTAAAGAGATCGCTGCGGTCATCAATGAGGAGATCCGCCCGGCCATATTCCCGATGCGGCGCCTTCACGACTTTGCCGCCGGACAGGTGCGTCACCAACTGCATGCCGTAACAGATGCCCAGAATTGGAATACCCTGATCGAATAATTCCTTCGCGACGGACGGCGCTTTCTTTTCGTAGACGCTGGAGGGCCCGCCGGAGAGCACAATACCCTGGGGACGATAGGCTAGAATGGTCGCAAGCGACGCCGTGCAGGGCAGAATCTGCGAATAGACCTGCGCCTCGCGAATGCGCCTGGCGATCAGCTGCGTGTACTGCGATCCGAAGTCGAGAACGAGAATGCGATTGTGCCAGAGTTCCATGTCGTTAGCTTTCAGCGATCAACACTGGGCCATGAGCAACCGGTTAAAATTGATACCTGCACACAGGATGACAAGATCTGAGCCGAGGTGGGAATGATTCTGGTCCTGCTGAAAGCGATGGCTAAGAGCTGATCGCCTTCGATCACTCCCAATCCATCCGGTAGTTCGGTGCTTCTTTGGTGATAATGACGTCGTGCACGTGGCTTTCGCGGAGGCCGGCCACGGTTTGCCTGATGAAGGTCGCCTTTTCCTGAAGGTCGGCAATCGTCTGACAACCGCAGTACCCCATCCCGGACTTGACGCCGCCGACCAGCTGATAGATGACGGCTCCCAGCTGCCCTTTGTACGGAACGCGGCCTTCGATGCCTTCGGGTACGAGCTTCTGGGCCGGGCGTCCGCCCTGGCCATACCGATCACCGCCGCCGCGCTCCATCGCGCCGATGGAACCCATCCCTCGATACACTTTATATGTTCTGGCTTGATAGAGGACTGTTTCACCGGGCGACTCTTCCGTCCCTGCCAGGAGCCCGCCCAACATCACAGAGGACGCCCCCGCCGCCAGGGCCTTGGTCACGTCACCGGAGAACTTAATCCCGCCGTCCGCAATGATCGGCACCCCGGTTCCACGGAGGGCTTTGGCACAATCGGCAATAGCCGTGAGCTGTGGCATCCCTGCGCCGGAGACAATGCGCGTCGTGCAAATCGAACCGGGACCGACGCCGACCTTTACGGCATCGACGCCCATCTTCAGCAAATCTTTCGCCGCTTCCGCCGTTGCAATGTTGCCGGCAATCAATTCCAGGTCGGGATGCTGCTTCTTGAGCCGCTTCACCGTATCCAACACCGCCTGGGAATGCCCGTGGGCGGTATCGACGACGATCAGATCGACGCCGGCCTTGATCAAGAGGCTGGCCCGTTCATCGGTATCCGGCCCCACGCCGACCGCCGCGCCCACGCGCAAGCGACCATGGGTATCCTTGCAGGCATTGGGATACTTGATCCGCTTCTCGATGTCCTTGATCGTGATCAGTCCTTTGAGCTCGTAGTTCTTATTCACGACCGGCAGTTTTTCAATACGGTGCTCGTGCAAAATATCGCGGGCTTTTTCAAGGCTCGTCCCCACCGGGGCCGTCACGAGCTTGTCGCGCTTCATAACTTGCGACACCTTGAGGTCCATACGGGTTTCGAACCTCAGATCCCGATTCGTGAGAATGCCGACCAACTTGCCCTCTTTCGTGACGGGAATGCCGGAGATCCGATACTTCGCCATCAGGGCGTGCGCGTCGCGGATTGTCTGCTCGGGTGAGATGGTCACGGGATCCATAATCATCCCGCTCTCCGACTTTTTTACCCGATCCACTTCCGCAGCCTGATCCACCGGCGACAACACGCGATGGATGATGCCGATTCCGCCTTCACGAGCCATCGCAATCGCCAACCGCGCCTCGGTCACGGTGTCCATCGCTGCGCTGACAAAGGGGACGTGAATGCGGATATTGCGCGTCACCAGCGTCGACGTCTCGACTTCGTTCGGCAGGACTTGCGACTTCGCCGGCACCAGGACGACGTCGTCGTATGTGAGGCCCAATCGCGGTTCTTTATCCAGCATGATCTCCCCGTGTCACACCCACGGCCCGTTCGTCAGGCCCTATCGCGTCTGTTGCGCTTTATCGAGTTCCGCCATCGCTTCGGCATTTTCCTGCAGCCGCTCGCTGCCTTCATCGGCCGGCATGAACTGCTGCACCCGCGTGTTTCCGCTGTCCACCACGAACACACTGCCCCGGGCATCCACGGCGATCCCGTACGGGAAGTTGAACTGCCCGTCGCCGTTGCCGTAGCCGCCCCACTGCGTGATGTAATTGCCTTCTTTGTCGAATTTCTGGACGCGCTGGTTGCCGGCATCCGACACATACACATCGCCGGCGCCGTCCACCGCCACGCCCCAGGGATTCCGCAACTGTCCGGCCTCCTGCGCAAGCGCGCTGCTCGCATGACCGGCCTCGGGACTGCCGCCCCACTTGGCCAGCAACTGCGGCAGCACGTTGGTGCTGGTATCGAATTTCTGGATGCGGTGGTTGCCCATGTCCACCACGTACACCGACCCGTCGTTCTGATCGACGGCCACGCCGCGCGGGAAGTAGAACTGCCCGTCGCCGCTGCCGAAGCTGCCCCAGGCCATGATGAACTCGCCGGCCATATCGAACTTCTGCACGCGGAAATTCGCGCTGTCCACGACGTAGACGAACCCGCGCACGCGATCGACCGCGATGCCCCATGGCGCATTGAACTGGCCTTCGCCGTTGCCGCGCGACCCGAACTTCATCAGGTACCCGCCGAGCTTCCCGTCGAACTTCTGCACGCGATGGTTGTTGGTATCGACCACCCACACATCGCCCTTGCCGTCGCAGGCAATACCCGTCGGGTTATGGAAGTTCGCGTTGGCCGATCCGAAGCAGCCCCAGAGGATGATGAAGTTTCCGGCGTTATCGAATTTCTGGATGCGGTTGTTGCCGTTATCCACGACGAACAACGAACCCTGCTGATCCACGCACAAGCCGTACAGCGGCGCCATGAACTCGCCCCCGTGCAGGAGCGACGCACCGCGGCCAGGCTGTCCCCACTTGGAGACACAGACGTACCCGGACGTGTTGACGAGAATGCTGGCGCTGGCCGGAGTCGAGACGTTGTTGCCCACGTCCTTGAACCAGACATAAATGGTCTTCGGTCCATCGGTCGGCGACAGAATGAAGGGAATCGTGGCGCCGAACTTGATCGCCGTCGTGACATCGACCCATCCCGGCGTGCCGCCCATCGGAGTCAACGGACTTTCTGAAATGAAATAGGCCGTCACACCGGTATCCAAATCCGTCGCGGAGATCGTGACGACGACTTCCGGCGAATTCGTCATGAACGCGCCGTGATTGATGACGGCATAGGGATTCTGCGGAGCGGTAATGTCGATGAGAACTGGCGTCGAGGTGACTTCCTCCGACACCTCGCTCTCGGTGCCATCTTCGAACACCGCCGTGATGACATAGAAATACGCCGTGTCGTTGGTCAATCCGGAATGCGTGTAGGGGCTGGTCACCCCTTCGACTTTGGTCCCGGACTGAATGGTGACGCCCTGCGCGGTATTGAAATACAGATTGTAGGAGACCGCACCCTGCACATCCAACCAGCTCAAATAGATTTCCGTGTCGCCCGGCTTGACCGCCACGCTGCGCGGAGGCTGGACCGTACCTGCCGCCGGAGCCGGCAACGACTGCTCTTTCCCTCGATTGATTTCTTCTTCAGTCGGCACATACTTCACAACGCGGCTGTTGCCGCTATCGACGACAATGACCGCGCCCTCTTTGTCGACGGCGATCCCGGACGGGAAGTTCAATTGTCCTTCTGTCTTTCCACGGTTCCCGAAGGAGCAGAGGAAGGTGCCGTTGCCGTCGAACTTCTGGACGCGATGGTTGCCGTTGTCCACGACGTAGACATTGCCGAGCGCGTCGCACGCAATACCCCAGGGCGATTTGAATTGCCCCGGCCCGTGCCCTTCACGCCCCCACTTGGTCAGAAAGCTGCCGCGCGCATCGAACTTCTGAATCCGGTTATTGCTCTCATCGGCCACGAAGATGTTGCCGACGAAATCGACCGCGACGCCGCGGGGAAAGAAAAATGCGCCGTCGAAACTGCCGTCGCGCCCCCACTTCAACAGCGGCTGGCCATCGGACTGAAACTTCTGAATGCGGGCATTGCTCGTGTCGGACACGTAGACATTGCCTTCTTGATCGGTCGTGATCCCCCAGGGCACGTCGAACTTGCCCATATCGGCGCCGCGCCAGGCGAACCCGAACTTGCCCCAGGCCTTCATGGCATTGCCTTCGAGATCGAACTTCTGCACACGGTTGTTGCCGCTGTCGGCAATGTAAATGACATCGTCCGGCCCGACCGCCAACCCGCGCGGATAATAAAACGACCCTTCTTGCGAGCTCGGTTCGCTGCCCCAACGAGCAATGAATTTTCCATCCTTCGTAAACTTCTGGATTGAATGATTGTCGGTATCGGCGACGTAAATGTTGCCGTCTTTGTCGAGCGTCAGGCCGGTGGGCGAGCTGAACTCTCCATCGTCGGGGCCTTCCTGGCCGAAAGCCATTGCCAAGAGATAGGGCGAGGGAATCGCCATGACTTCCTGCGACTCCAGGCTCTCCCCTTTCTGCGTGACGACGGTCACGACATAGTGGTAACAGGTCCCGTTGGCGAGATCGTCGTGAAGAAAGGGAGCGGTTGCGCCCTCAAGGCAGGTCGCCTTTTCCTTCTTCACCCCGATGACGGCTTTGAAATCCTCGGCGCTGGCGATGGGGCGGGTGAGTTCTGAGAACTTGATCTGCACGCCCTTCGTGGTCTGGAAATACAGGTTGTAGTACATGGCGTCGGGGACCGCGTCCCACGTGATCGTGACGCGACCATTGCCTGCTTTGGCCTGGACGTTCTGCGGCGCGGGCGGCAGCTCTTCATCCGCGGCAACCGAATCGCCGGCACCCCACTCACTCTGGGTGCCTTCGGCGGACAGGATCAGCCGGTCAAACTCGAACATTTCGTCAAAAAGCCATGCCTTCATCATAGGTGTTGCCTCGTGTTGCTAAAGCCGTCCCGCGCCAAGAACCAAGGGTCTTTCAATCACTTAGAATTGGATTGAGGAGTCTAACAAAGCGCTGGAAACAGAGTCAAGGAGCGGAAATCTGAGTGGCCGGTGAATGGGAAGGACTGTCGGCTGGTCAACGATGCCTATCGCCGGAGATTAGGACGGAAACCTGACCTAGCTCTGCTGAGCTGATTCCTCAACGAGCACATCCTCACCGTTCACCTCGACCGCCATCAGGCGCTCTTCCTCAACCACAGATTCAATCTCGACTTCCTCGGCATCCGTCACGGAGGACGCCTCTTCACTCAAGGCCTTGATCGCTTCCGTGGTGCTGTCAATCACCGCCGCTTCGGCAGCCGTTGGCACGGCCACCTCCATAGACTCCATCGGCAACAGCGACTGATCGGACTCGCCCAATTCCGTGAACTCCCGCAGCGGCGGCAACTGTGTCAGGTCGTTCAAACCGAAATGCTCCAGGAAGAACTTGGTCGTGCCGTACATGATCGGACGCCCCGGCACTTCCTTCCGCCCCACGATGCGCACGAGCTTCCGCTCGAGCAAGGTCCGCACAACACCGGAGGTTTCAACGCCGCGAATCTCTTCGATCTCCGAACGGACGATCGGCTGTTTGTACGCAATGATCGCCAGGGACTCCAGTGCGGAGCGGGACAGCTTCGCCGCCGACTTGGTTTTATCAAGGCGCTTGATCCAGGTGGCGTATTCCTGCTTGGTCACCAGACGGAACCCGCCGGCGATTTCAACCAGCCTGACCCCGCGCCCTTCCTGCTCCAATTCCTCTCCCAGACCGCGCAGGGCTTGCGCGACATCCGCCTTCGTCACATCTCCCATGATCGCCACCAGGCGCTGCACGGACAAGGGCTCAGGGGAGACAAACAGCAGCGACTCGACGATGCCGCGCAATTCACGGTCGGCAATCGCCTGCACTGCGCCGTTCGCCGGTACAGCCTCTGCAGACGGGGATTCGTTCGACTCGGCTTCAGTCGATACGTCCGTTGCAGCCGAGTCCTCAGATCCCTCAGAAACCACTTCGCCGGCCGATAGGTCGCATCCTGTAGCGTCGATGGATTCCACCGATTCAGAGACCTCAAGCTCGACCTCAACCGAGGTCATATTCATTTCGTCGGTGATCGGAGTCATGTCCCCCTCCATTCGGCGTCTAAATCATCGAGCTCAGCCGGATCCGGCACGAGCGAGAACGTCCGTGAAACCAGAATCGGTCCGAAGGTCTCGCTTTGAAAGACGTGTGCGACCCGCAACCGGATCAGTTCCAGCAAAGCCAGAAATGTCACAATAATCACCAGCCGGTGGCAGGATCCGTCAAAGAGCGCGGCAAACGATACCGAGTCCTTGCCTTCCAGCGTTTCCAGAATCACGTTCATCCGTTCCCGCACTGTGAGATTATCCGGCACGATTTCAATCAGCGTCTTCCCCGGATTCCGTTCGACGATCGCCTTCAGCGCATCGACCAGATCGAAGAGCGACACATTCTCCATCAACGTCTCATCCGACACGACTTCAGCAACAACCGGCTCCGGCTCGCGGCTGAAAATCTCGCGCCACATTTTTTCCTGGCCGTCGAGCTGACGCGCGGCTTCCTTGTACGTCTTGTACTCCAGCAGCCGTCTGACCAGTTCCTCGCGAGGGTCCGGCCCGTCTTCTTCGTCCTCCGCCGCCTCGTCCGCCGGCAGCAGCATCTTGGACTTGATCTGCAGCAGGGTGGCCGCCATGACCAGAAACTCCCCCGCCACGTTCAGATTCAATTCCTTCATCGCCTCGACATATTCGAGATATTGCTGGGCGATCAGGTTGATCGGAATATCGTAAATATTGATTTCACTCTTCTTGATGAGATGCAGAAGCAGATCCAGCGGTCCCTCGAAATTCTCGATACGGACCTGATACGGCAGCTCGGTTTGCTCAAACCCGCTGGTCTGTTGGTTGGGCTGATCCACGAGGGCGTTATAGCAAGTTATAGGGGGGCGGGGCAAGTCTGAAACTATATGTTGGGGGTCAGAGACTTCAGGGGATTATTTCAATTTTACGGCGTAGGCGACGAGAAAGGCTGCCACGAGCAGGATGCCCAGCGTAATAGCATATTGCTGAAAGGTGGATTGCTCCCCCTTCCCTGCCCCATCCTGCGCAATCCCCTTCGTCCCGTTGGTCAGAGGCTTCTGATCGAAGCGGACTTTGGCCAGGTCATCGCCCCGCTTAAAATCGGCATTGGAGAAATCCACAGCTTGGAGAAACTGCGCACCGGCAAACCGTGCCTCACCGGAAAAGACCACGAACGCGAAGAATGCCTCCCGGCTGAAAATCGCGTCCGAGAAGTTCGCCAGCTTCTTGAACTGCGCGCCGGAAAAACCGGTTCCCAGCCCGAATCGCGCCCGCTCAAAGTTCACCGGTGCGTCACAGACCACTTCAAGAAACTCCGCCATCCCGTCGAAGAGACTTCCCTGACAGTCAACCGGCCCGCGAAAGACAGAACGATGGAAGCGGGTATGGGGACCGAACCTGGTATCGGCGCAGCTGAGCCCCTGGGCAAAGTGTCCTTGAACGAAGTAGGCCTCCCGTTCAAACAGGGCGCTATCCAGCGTCAGCACTCGCTGAAAGACCGACCGTGACAGATCGACTCCGTCTTTAAATCTGGTGCCGTGAAAATCGACCGCTCCCTCGAACTCCAATGTCCCTTTCGCCGATCGATGCCGGAGCGCTCCTTCGACCACCGAATCGCGGATGATCAGATTTCCCGCCACGCTCCGCTGCTCTTCGTCGTTCAGAGCGTTGAGCGCCGCCTGCTGCTCGGGCGTGAGTCCTTTGGGGATTTGCGATTTCCGAACCGGCAGCTGATCAAAAAGCAGATCGCCCTGCAGCACCACGCCGACCAGATCCACCGCCTGTCCCTGCGTGAGCGCCTGCATTACACTCGCTGCAGGCACGGCATTCGCTTCGCGCTCAGCTTTCGTACAATCCGGACTCAGATGCTTCATGAGCGGACCGGGCTTCCCGCCGGGTGAGGATTCAACCATGCAGGCCGCTTCAGCGACGCCGGTGTGGCAGAGACCGCCCATCAGCAGTGCGCACAACAGTACAAACTCGCATAGTCGCGTCGTATTCATCATGGTCGCCGTTATACGAGATGTGTGAGGCTAAGACAAGACAGGGACGTGGACGGATCGTGCTAGTGAAGGCCGGCCAGGATGGCCTGATACTCACCTTCGGTCAGACGATGCATCCCCAGGCTCAGCCGCCGGGTGAGCTCCGCCTGATCCTGAATCTGAAGTACCGACTGCAACAGACTGTGGCTCTCCTGAGGTGTCGAAGTCCACTGTTTCGTCAACTCGACGCGCACAAATCCGAATCGCGCTTCCGTCTTAAAATCCTCGCGCAAAAATTCATCCATCTGCTGCAGTGGAAGGACTGTGGAGACAATCTTGACATCGGCACAGATCCCCGCCTTCAGCACATAAATCAGCGCATGGGAATCGGGGGTCAGGAACGTAGTCAGATTGTCACGGATCAATGCCGAGCAACAGCCCCACAACCCGTGGGTCAATTGGAGCGAGGCGCTTTCAGGTGAGCTGCGCTCGCGGAGAGTACCGGCCACAAATAAAAAATGACTCATGGATATTCGGGATCAGAAACCAGGAAGGAATGAGACGGTCACCACACTCATAGGTGCCGATCCTTCTCGATCTCCGGAAGGACCGGCACACGCAACAAGGACAGTCCGTCAGTTATTACGATAATCGTCGGTGTCGTCCAGCAGGTCTTCGGACTTCTCGAGGAAGTCAGCAGCTTCGTCGTCATCGGTGAGCGCCAGATCTCCCTGCAGCTCCTCTTCGATGTCGCCTTCCGCTTCGGTCTCGACCTCTAATTCCTCTTCCACCAACTCTTCATCCACATCAATCTCTTTCGGCATCGACACCGGGGCCGGCCTGGCTGCCACCACAGGCCTCGGGGCTTCCTCAACCGGAGCCACCACGGACTTCACCGGAGCAACGGGCTTAGGGGCTGAAGGGGCCGCCGGCTTCTTCGCGGCGACGGCTTTCTTGGGCGCCGACTTGGCAGGCGCCTTCTTCTTCGCTGCCGGCTTCGCGGCCTTCTTTGCAACGGCCTTTTTAGCAGGCTTCTTCGCAACCGCTTTCTTGGCCGATTTCTTCGACGGCTTTCTAGCTACGGCTTTCTTCGCGGGCTTTTTTGCGACCGCTTTTTTAGCCGGCTTGGCGGCCTTCTTCTTACCAGACGACTTCTTGACGGCCTTCTTTGCGACGACCTTCTTCTTAGACTTCGCCATCAGATTTCCTCCTGATCAAGTGCACAACGCATGGCGGATCGCATTGCGGCCTCCATCTAGCATGAACCCATAGCCTCTTGCAACCGGTAGAATTATCGACCGAAACCTGCGCAGTTTTGGCTAGGGAGCCGCCCAGTCCATTCGGCCACCATCCGAACAGCACAGTCCCCGTCACGGTACTTCCCTATGACCTCCTGGTCATGCAGGGTCTATCCCCGCAGGGAGGGCACCATGGTAAACTGAACGTGAGTCCCTGTACCGTTTCATGAATCGTTCATCCTGAATCCGGCTCTCATACATACAGAAAAGAAAAAGGACCCGACAGCCCATGACACGCTCCTTGACCATCGCCTTCGTCAGTCTTGTCATCACCAGCCTGGCCTGGCCGACGACAGCCATGCCCACCGCAACGCAAATCATAATCGAAGACGGATCACCCTACTTTGCACCGTCGAAAGCCATCGCCACCAGCGGGAGTCCCATTCGCTGGGACAACCCGACGCCCACCGACCATACGGTCACGCATAACGGGTGCGTTGAAGACGGCACCCCCTGCCTCTTTGATTCAGGTATCATTCCCCCCGGAGAGCAATTCAGTGTTTCAGGGCTCCCCCCCGGCCGCTATCCCTATCACTGCCGCATCCACCCCATCATGCGCGGCGTCCTGACCGTGACGGATGCCGCCACCATGCCGTCCCAGCTCTAATACGTCATTCATCGCTCGTATCTCTCCCCCCGCAGAATATCCACGAGAGACGCTTTACGAATCACGATATTCCCGGCGCATTGGTCTTGCGAGTTCACTGTCCGCTCAGGTAGTCTGCGCCTTCCCACGGGGTAGGAATACAGGTCATGAAGCCCGTTGCCGCAGTCCAAGAACCGCTCCAGCTTGCAGGCGAGACGCTGAATCTCCTCGCCTGGCACATTCCCGACCTTGTCGCCTATCAGCATCGCGAGGATGAATATTGGCTCGCGCCGCTTGACGATAATTTCCCCCTGATCCGGCTTAACCTGACCGGCATCGAAATGCTGAAATCGATGAACGGTCACATCACCGTCGGCGCCCTGCTCGAAAAGTACGGCAACAAAGTCTGCGGACCGGACGGCCAGCCCGGCCAATGGCATCTGGAACGCTGGGCCACTCCGAACTATTCCCTCTGCTACTTCGGCACGGAACCGCCGGGCGGTCATCGACATCAAGCCAAGTGGGATATTCTGCTGCAACAGATCCGCGAAGGCTGGTCAGGGCAGGAAGGGTTCGAGGGCGAAGAACATCTGGAAGATTTTCACCACCACGAATTGACTGAAAGCGGCGAAGACGACGGCCACTTCGATCTGATCGAAACCACCGTCTCCCACCTCTTCCGTGAACCGAACGAGGCGCTGAACGGCCTGACCTATGGCAGGCTCCTCATGCGGCAGCTCCGTCAGCTAGGCTGGTTTAACCCCAAACCTAAAGTCATTGTAGAGGTCGGCGGCGGGCTCGGCTACGTGGCCCGCGAGCTAGCTAAAGAGCTGCTGCCGTTCGAGCGACAGAGCATCCGCTACATCTCCCTCGACATCACCAGCCCGTTCTTGAAACTGCAGACAAAGCGGGCCAAAGAAGGCGGCTGGGGAGGCCTTGGAACCAGGGCCAATGCCGAAGCCCTCCCCTTCACGGACAACTCGATCGATCTCGTCATCGATAACGAAAACATGGCTGACATGACGCCGGTCAAGCTGACGCGCCAGGAGTTGCTCAGCAATACAGGCGAGACCGAGCAGCATCAAGAAGCGCTGGATTGGATCAGACGCATCCGCCTCCCGATCGAAGCCAACCCACCGGACGATGTCATCTTTAATCTGGGGCCGATCCGCTTTGTGGCCGAATTGTGGCGGGTGCTGAAACCGGGAGGACATGCCTTCCTGACCGAATTCGGCGTGGAAGAAGGCTGGCCTGCCTCAGTGAAACTGCCGGGCCATACGGAATATGAAGTGCAGTACGGTCATCTGCGGCAGGCTGTGCGCTGGCTGGGATTTCAGGAACGCTATCTCTCGCTCCCGCAGTTCCTGGCCATGAAACCGGATACCAAAGTCCTCTGCACCGGCGCGGCCTATACCATCCAGCGGTTCTGCCAGGCCATGAACAAGCCCTTCACCGTCCGCGCCTACACCGAGGGCGAACTGAAGCAAGCCCTCAACGACATGCTCCCCAAAATCCACGGCGCCCACTATCACGACGTGGTCGATCCCGCCTGGTTCGGCCTCATCGATTTCAAAGTGCTGTTACTGGAAAAACCGGGAGGCGCCCCGAAAGCCCAGTTCACCGAGACCAAAGGCTATCGGTGGTATTCGCAGAAGTAAGGCGATGCCGTTAGCCCTCGCCGGCTGACGCGACGCTGCTCAGGCAAGTCGGCTTTAGACAAAAGCAGGCCCTCCTCGTTATAATTTCACCCCTCATGAGTATACGATTCCAGTCTATTCTTGAGTCTGCCCTCCACCGGCTTTCTATAGATCTATCCCTCCGTCACGATCACCGCTTCCATGGAAGCAAGGGAGCCTGCAGGCATGGGCAATGACGCGATAGGCGGAGCCATCGGGACTCTTGAAGAAGTCGTCGAGCAGTACTGCCAAGCCTGTCGAGACCGAGTCTCCCCGTTCGTTGAACGCGAGTTCTCTCTTCGCGAAGCCGTAGCGCGGCAACGCGCCTCCCTGTTCGCCGATCTGCTCTGCTACCCGCTCAACGCATTGTGGGCGGTCCCCTATCTCACCACCAGAAAAGTGATCGAGTCGCTCGACAAGGTCGGCTGGAGTGTGCTCACGCCGCTCTTCGATCGTGTCCCCTCTGGAATCAAGACCCGCTACCAGCGGGAAGTCGAGCGCAAGATCTATCAAGAGGTGCTCGAGTGGCCCTACGACCTGGAGGCTGCGCAACCCGGTACGCACGCCTTGGTAGATGCGTTGAGCGCGCACCCGTCGCTGACACCGCTGGCTCGCGCAATCGCCTCCGGGCGACCGGCGACCGGGGCGCACCAAGAGGTGTGCCGCCTCGTCGATGGATACTCCTCAGGACGCATGATGGTCTCAGACCTTGCGGGGTCCGCCGGGACGGTTGCGGTCGGGTGGATGCTGTTTAAGGACGGCACGCTGGGCCTCTTCGGAATCGGAGAACGATTGGCCCGCGAGCGGGCCCGCGAAGCCGCCGTCTCGCACTTCACATTCGGCAAGGGATTGGGAACAACCTGGTACCGATTGTTTCCTCCTGAGCCTTCCCCGACCGATGTGGCCATGGCGACAGTACTGATCGGAACAATCATCACGGTTCTCTGCCTGGTAGCCGGGGTCGCCAGCGATCCACTCGGCAAGGCGGTCGGATTTCAGAAGCGGAAACTGCATAGTCTCGTCGATGATCTGGAACATCGACTGCGAGTGCACCTGATCAAGATGCTCAAGGACACATGGCCCGGTCATCCTGCGCCCGGTCAGGCGCTCGAGCGGAGGGACAGATGACCGCCGTTCCAAAGCGAGGGATGATGAACTTCGTGTTCAGACGGCCTACGCGCATCGCCGGCCTATGCCTGGTGCTGCTGGTCAGCGCCAGTTGTGAAACTCTACGCCAGGTCGGCAAGACGGCGGACCGGGCGGCGAAAGGACAGCCGGTCGATACAAAGAGAATCGAGTCGGCCATCACGCGCGATGCGACTCAGTTCGGTAAGGAATTGCAGAGATTCAAACGAGAGTTCGACAAGGCGCTCGCGAAATTGAAAGGCGACATTCAGAAAAAGTGGGGACAGCAGGAAGTGAAAGTGGCGAATCGGACGGTCTACGTGAAATACACGGAAAACTATCGGAGCCGGGCGCTCGTGGATTTCGACAAGGGCACGGTCACGGTGGAGTCCCTGGACGAAAAAGACCCCCAGGGTAGTCTGAAGACCGCCCTGATTTCCACACTACTGACCACAAGCGATCCCCAAGGCGTCGACCTGTTCTCAGATCGGGAGGTGACGTTGTCCAACGGACGGCAGCCGTATCTCTTCGGCCTGGTTCTGGACGACGACGCCAAGCCGGTACAAACCCGGGAGCAGGCGGAACGGTTCGCGGATTCACTGGTCCGGACTCAGCTGAAGACCCGCAACGTTCAAACCGATGAGGGGAGCAAGTCAGCCCATTTCGTGAAATTCCCGATGGTGTCCAATTTCGAATCAAAGAAAGCCGAACGGTATCGCGCGCACGTGGCCCGGTATGCGGAGCAGTACAAGATCAGTCCCAGCCTGGTCTATGCCATCATCCGCACTGAAAGCAATTTCAACCCGTTCGCGGTCAGTTCGGCGCCCGCCTATGGACTGATGCAGCTGGTCCCGAGCAGCGGTGGCCGCGCCGCATACAGGCGCGCAAAGGGAAATGATCAGGCGCCCACTCCTGATTACCTGTTCGACCCGGAGCACAACATCGAGTTGGGCACGGCGTATCTGAACGTGTTGAGTTACAACGAGCTGGAAAAACTGTCCAACCCTGTGTCACGGGACTACTGCGTCATCTCCGCATACAATACCGGACCGGGAAACGTGTTCAGAACGTTCTCCAAGAACCAAGTGACGGCGGTCAACGAGATCAACGCTCTGGAACCGCCGGCGCTCTACGAACGCTTGCGTACGTCGCTACCTTACGATGAGACCCGTCAGTATCTGGCCAAAGTCGTCGGCTACCGAAAACAATTCGTGGCGGTCACCCCGGAGCACTGAAGCTTCAGCAGCTCGGCCCTGACTGGCGCGCAGGACGCTGCCGTCTCCAGTCGGATCGTCAAACGAATTCTCCGGCGGCGCGGCGAAAACCCAGTTCACCGAGACCAAAGGCTATCGTGGTATTCGCAGCGGTAACCGCACATCCGCTCACCCGACTACCTTCATTCTTCGACGGCCTTTTCTGCGATCGCCGATCCGTTCACCCGCACCTCGGATTCTCTCGGAGGCAGGATGAATCCGAGCGGGTCACGGACGAACTCCCGCAGCAGCCGGCCGGCTAATTCAACCAAATCCCGGCGTGGGAAATCGTACGCGCGCAAGGCGGTGTGCAGCGAGAGAAAAAAGCTGACGCCCAAGTTCAGCACAAACATGACGGCCACGCCGGCGATGGCATAGAGAAACCATCCGTCTCGATACCATTCCGCCTGCAGCGACGCGCTGGCCA
>JACOEJ010000132.1:1442-3849 GCA_024998645.1 Nitrospira sp. | reverse complement strand
GTCAACAGAGTTCGTGCCCGTTCGTTGAAGCGCATGAGATGAAATCATCGTCCCACCAGTTGTTGTTGCTGTTCTCCTGTCTCCTGCTGATTTCCGGTTGCGCGGTGCCCAAGCCGATTCTCTATCCCAACGCTCACTTTCGCCAGGTCGGGGAGTCTGCTGCGGAGCAGGATATCGAGGACTGTTCTGCCATGGCCAAAGAGGCTGGAGCGACGCAGAGCCAGGGGAAGAGCGGCCAAGTCGCCGGGAGTACGACGGCCGGTGGCGCGATCGGATCGGCGGCCGGCGCTGTGGGCGGGGCGGTCGTCGGGCATCCCGGGCGCGGTGCGATGGTTGGAGCGGCGAGCGGGGCAACCGGTGGACTGCTCCGCGGCCTGTTTCGGAAGTCGCCGCCGAGTCAGGCGTTCAAACAGTTTGTGAATCGCTGCCTGCAAGAGCGCGGGTATGAACCTATGGGATGGGAATAGCAGGCGCTTTGCGTTGAGTGGTGTGCCGCGCACGTCGTCGCCAGGCTTCCCAGAGGAAGGTTCCGATGATGGTGCCGCTGAGGTTGCAGACAATATCCAAGGGCGAAGGACGGCGATTGTGGGAGTACACCTGATACAGTTCGACGGTGCAAGAGAGGAGCAAGCCCAAAAGCACGGCCATGACGAAAGCTGACCGTGCACTCGAATTCCGATATTGGAGGAAGAGGAAGGCAAAGGGCGTGTAGAGGGCGACGTTCACGATAATGTCGAGCCAGAATTGGAGGGAGCGTATCTCGTCGAACGGTGGAAGCCAAATGACATATTCCCAATGGGAATGGCCGACGAAGTCGGACCCATAGACGCCACTGGCGAGGATGAGGAAGCTGTACAGAATCCAGAACGTCAGCCACATAAGCGTCGAGTATGTTCCTAAAAGGTCGCGCGTCACATCACCGCCGGCTTCCATGATCCTCTCAGATCCTCTAGAAAGACTTCCAGTAAATACCGCTTCTGTCGTTGTGCATTCTACGAGGGAGTTGTCGGCAGTCCGGCAGACCGGAGGCCTCACTGTCTTTGAGGAGGCCGATCAGACGTCACGCGGGAAGGACTAGGCTGGTGTATGGGGTGTGGCGGTCGGCGGAGCAGGGCTTTGAGTTGGAGTGGTGAGGAGGGCATTGATCGTGTTGACGAACGTGTCCTTCTGCAAGGGTTTACTGAGGAACCCGGCCGCTCCTTTAGCTTTGGATTTTTCTTCGAGGCCGATCTTGGCTTGTCCCGTCACGACGACGACGGGAATGTGTTTGGTTAAGGTATTGGCTTTGAGGCGATCGAGTAGCATCCAGCCGTCTCCGCCCGGCAGCCCGATGTCGACGACGATGAGCGCGGGTTTTTCGCGGAGGGCTGATCCGGTGGCCTGGAGCGTGTCCCCGGCGGAGAGGACGAGATAGCTTTCTTCAGAGAGAAACGCTTTCACCAGCAGTTGGAAGTCCGGGCTGTCGTCGACGATCAGTATTTTGGTCCTGGTGCGCATGTCAGTGCGCGGCGCGTTGCATGACCACCAGCGGCCCCTGATCGAGATCGTAAAGCAGCTGCTGAAGCCGGGCGGTGTCCGGATCCGACAGCGTTTGAAACTCCAGGCCGAACGTATTCCCTCGCACCCACCGGACCACCGCCTGATCGATCTCCAGCGGCCACTGGGAGTCCGGGAGTTGGATTTTCAGTCCGACCACGCTCTGGGCCGGCAGCGGTATTTTCGACTCGATACTACAGCCACCCACGGAGAGATTGGTGATCGTGCCTTGGCCGGCCAGGACTTCCCCGGCGAAGGTGCTGCCAAAATTGACGTCGAATCGCGGGTTCTTCCGATGATATCCCATACTGATACACCTGCCTGAGTTGAGTCCAATGAGCTGGGCGCACCGATACGCGAGGTGTCTGCTGTTTTTCTTCATCGGCACAAGCGACAGTCAACTTGAGGTGGAACGGCGCGGGTGTGATCGGAAAACGATGTCGGCGGAGGCGTGCCGGGAGTATTCGGGCGTGGGGAAGGCGGCTACTTGGCCGCCAGCTCTTCCTGTACGGCCTGAAGGAGCTTGTTGAGATCGAAGGGTTTCTGGAACGTCCGACGGGCGCCGAATAGATTGGCCACGTCTAAGAAGTTGCGATCGCCTTGCGCGCCGGTAATCGCGATGACCTTGGCGTCCACATATTCACGAGTCAGCTGGAGTGTGGTTTCCAGGCCGTCGGTATCCGGCATCAGCAGATCCATGATGACCAGGTCGGCTGGGTGCTTCTGATAGATCTCAAGCCCTTCGCGTCCATTGGCCGCTTCACATACGCGATGGCCGGCTTTTTCCAGCACCTCGCGGAGGAGATGGCGGATGGATTCTTCGTCGTCGATGATCAAAATCGTAGCCATGGTTTTTCCTTAATCTCTGAGT
>JACOEJ010000132.1:0-1342 GCA_024998645.1 Nitrospira sp. | reverse complement strand
GGGCCTGGACCCGCCGTACGTTTTTGCAAACTTCTGTGATGGCCGCGGCTCTCGCTGTGCTGCCCGGGCTACGGCCTCAGCGCGTCGCGGCGCAGGCGCTTCCTGAGGGCCGGTTGACCTTCTTGAATGTGTGGACCGATGAGCGGCTGGATGTGACGTACCGCAATGAGGCCGGCGAGTATGATCTGGAAGCGCTGGACGACGTCAATCATATCCTGCGGTGCCATGCGACCGGTGAAGTCTCAGCGATCGATGTGCGGGTGTTGGAACATGTCAATCTCGTGCAAAAGAGGTTAGGCGGCGATCGGGAGGTTCATATTATCTCCGGCTATCGTTCTCCGGAGTATAACGCGCAACTCGTTCGTGCCGGCCGGCGTGCGGCGAAGAACAGCCTGCATATGCAGGGGCAGGCGATCGATATACAGATTCCGGGCATTCACCCCAAAGTCATTCGACAGGCCGCGCTTGAATTGGGCTATGGCGGCATCGGCTATTATCCCCGTTCGAAATTCGTGCATCTGGATTCCGGGTCCTTCCGGTCCTGGTGAGAGCCGGTAGTTTTTGGGGCCTGCGTCGCGGTATCCTCTGGTCCTGTTCCCGCCTGTAGCGACTCATTATTCTTGAGGAGGATTGTATGATCGTTCGTCTCTCTACGCTGAGATGTGTGTGTCTGGTTGCCCTACTGGGTACGATGGTTATTGCGCCGGTGATTCACGCTGAGATGACGAACGGGGCTGAGAAGGTCGTGGTCTCGAAGGGCAAGCAGGTCTCGCTGGAATATACGTTAAAGCTGAACGAGAAAGATGTCGTGGAATCAAATGTCGGCGGTGAACCGATGACCTATCAGCACGGCGCGGAGGAAATTGTCCCAGGATTGGAGAAAGCGCTGGAGGGGATGGCGGTCGGGGAGACGAAGCACGTCGCCGTTAAGCCCGCGGATGCCTACGGCGAGGTGGATCAGAAAGCCATTCAGGAAGTGAAGAAGAGCCTGGTGCCGGAGCATGCGTGGAAGGTCGGAGCCGAATTGGAAGCGCGGGGGCCCGAAGGGCAATCGCTGTTTCCCCATGTGACGGAAGTGAAAGAGGATTCCGTGGTGCTGGATTTCAATCACCCGTTGGCCGGGAAGACCTTGTACTTCGACGTCAAAATTCTGGAGATCCGCGCAGAAGCCAAAACCAAGTAGGCGAGAGTTGTTAGCAGGCTGCGGGAAAAACGTCAGGATGCTCAAAAAGGCTGTCCAGCAAGGCCGCAGCGAGCGAAGTGGCGAGGAGGTACATACCAAGCTTTGCTTGAGCCGCTCGCTTCGATCACATGCGAGCGGATAGGTCCTTTGCCTCAAGTT
>JACOEJ010000042.1:12786-31318 GCA_024998645.1 Nitrospira sp. | reverse complement strand
CCTGGCAGGTCAGCTTCTTCAGCGGCGAACCGGTCACCGACCAGAAGTCCGGCACCAGACGCATGTGGTGTGTGCTGGATCGGGTGAAACCGTAAGGCGTTCAGTGCATGTTCCATCTCATATTTGTCCTGTGGGCGGTGCTGGTCGTCCCTGGGGGCCCTGCTCTGGCTGAACCGCCGGCTTCAAGCGAGATATCCTCTTCCTCTACCGAGAGTCCGTCGGATTGGCATTACGGTGCCTATCTGGATCTCAGCTACGTCACGAATTTCAATTTCCCGGAAAATCATCTCTGGCGCAGCCGCTCGACGGCCTCTCGCCACAATGAACTGGCGCCCAACATGGGGTATGTCTATGTGCGCAAGGATGCCGGCGAAGGATCCCGTTGGGGAATGGAACTCGGCGTCCAAGGCGGTTATGACTCGAAAGACTTTGCGTATCTCCAAGGGGAGCGCAAGGTGGACGGAGCCGACACCTGGCGGCATCTGCAGCGGGCCAACGTCTCGTATCTTGCCCCGATCGGCAACGGCCTTACGATCACCGCCGGGCTTTTTAACAGCCTGATCGGGTACGAATCGCTGTACGCGAAGGACAACGCAAATTACACCCGCTCATGGATCGCCGACTATTCGCCCTACATGATGTTCGGGGTGAACGCCAAGTATCCCGTGAACGAGCGGTTGACGGTCGCCGCTTTCGTCATCAACGGCTATTTCCACCTCTCGCATCCGAACGATCAGCCTTCCTACGGCGGACAATGGGCGTACAAAATGACGCCGCGTTTGACGGCGACGCAAACCATCTATTGGGGGCCTGATCAAACCAGGATATCGTTGGAGTTCTGGCGGCTCTATGGCAACCATATCCTCGAGTGGAAGGGCGACGACCTGACGTTGGCGGCCTCGTACGATGTCGGGACCGAACGCATCGGGAGCCAGCCGGGCAGTCCCCGCACCTTCGTCATGGGCGGCAATCTGGTGGCGAAGTGGCACGTGTCCGGCCCCTGGAGCCTCGCGGTCCGGCCGGAGTTTTATTGGGATCGCAACGGACGATGGACGGGGCAGGAACAGTTCGTCAAAGCGGTCACCTCGACGGTGGAATACAAGTTTCCCTACCGCCGGACCACAACCATCGTCCGGCTCGAACATCGGTACGATGAGTCCACCGGCGCAGGGGGTGGATTTTTTCGGAGGGGAGAAATCAGCCCGGGAACCTTGGGGTTGGCTCCTGCACAGCATCTCCTGCTCCTGGGCCTTCTCTGGTCGTTTGATTCACTGTAGCGGGGAGGAAGTGCCGGATCGTTTGCTTGTAAGCGATCGCAGACGATCCACAAGTGTTTCACCGAAGGCGTCGATAGCCCGGCCTTTGGCTTCCTTCAGTGCGTCCGTATCTTCCACCAGCACCACGGCTCCGGTGCGCTGGGCCTGACCTTCGGCCGTCTGCCGATCGAGCAGCTTGTCGGTCCGCAGATCCCAGAGTATGCCATCGAGTATGAAGAGTGCATCGATCACGGTGCCGGGAGCCAGCCAGGCGCCGATCACCGTCGGGTAGAGGAGGGCATAGGCGTTGTTATGCCGATCCACCGAGCCGATTCCATCGACGAGCAAGAGCACGTCGATTCCGTATCGTACGGAGGCTTGTCGCAATTCCTGGCGGGTGAGGGTCCGTACGGTCGGTTCTGCAAGGACCACGACCTCGCGAAGGATCTGGTCGCTGCGCAACTGAGTGAGACGGTGCACCAGCTGGTCTTTCTCCGCGCTCAGCCACTCTCCTGATTGAACCGATTGACGGGTAGGAAATTCCGTTCGAACAAAGTAGACACCGAGACGGAACGGTCCTGCGAGGGGGGGATGGTTCTCCAACGCGTGCTTGGTCTCGGGGGTCTTGATCTCGGGTTCGCCGACGAGATCCAGCCGCTGGTGCAATGTGTCCTGCATCCCGGCCCGGTCAAATTCCGGGCTAGTTGAGCAAGCTGAGAGAGTGATGAAGAGGATGGGAAGCAGCCATTGAAGGCGTTGAACTCTCATGGAATCCTTCCCGGACGAGTCGTTGTCATCGCTGTGTTGGACAGGTCCTCCAGCGCGAGCATGAGCGCATGGGTTCCGCTCCGGTCATGTCCGAGCGCCTGCACGCGTTGATAGAGCTCATGTGCCAATGTCAGCCCGGGCAAGGTGATGCCCATTCGCTTGGCCTCGTCCAGCGCGATGCCCATGTCTTTGACGAAATGCTCGACGAAAAATCCCGGGTCGAAGTTGCGCTGCAAGATTCTGAGGGCCAGGTTATCCAGGGTCCAGCAGGCGGCGGCGCCTCCACGGATCGATTCGAGCATCTGCGTCAGATCAAGTCCCGCCTTGAATCCGTACAGCAGACTTTCACAGACTCCCACCATCGTTCCGGCGATCACGATTTGGTTGCAGAGCTTCGTATGTTGTCCGGCTCCAGGCCCACCCTGGTAGACAATCTTTTTACCCAGGCGTTCCAGCAGGGGCCGCACGCGCTCTACGGTGTCGTGTTCTCCACCAACCATGATGGAGAGCGTTGCGTTCTTCGCGCCGACATCTCCTCCCGAGACAGGTGCATCGATCGCCTGGAGTCCCCTGGCTGACGCGGCGTCCGCGATCTCCCGACTCAAAGCCGGCTCGGTCGTGGTCATATCGATCAGGATTGAGCCAGGTCTGGCTCCCGCCAGAATTCCCTCAGGACCGAAGTAGACCTCCCGCACATCGCGAGGAAATCCGACCATGGTGATGATGACCGTCGATTGTTCGGCGACTGCTCGCGGACTGTCCGCCCAGGCTGCGCCGCGATCGAAGAGCGGCTGCGCCTTGGTCTTGGTGCGGGTATAGAGTGTGACGGGGTAGCCGGCTTGCAGAAGATGTCCGCACATGGAGGTACCCATCACGCCGGTGCCGATCCAGCCGATGGTGGTATGAGAGGGATGGACAGCGTTCGGCATGGTGCTACTCGATAACCGGCAGAATACGTGTGGCGACGGCTTGCACGAAGCCTTCCTGCTCGGTGACGACCTTGAGTCCTTGAAAGCTCAAGTAGTAGCCACCGTGGCTGGGCGCTTGAATGGTGGCGCTGACCTCGACCCGTTGGCCGTCCTCGATTTCCGGGTCACGGATGAGCGGCCTCCCGCAAATGCCGAGCACGGCCACGGACATGACGCCGGTGTCGTCTTCAAGCTTAAAGAGATACGCGCCGTAGCAAGCGGTGTCGTTGGGGAGCTTATACGGATCGAGCGGTTGCACGTCCCGCGCGGTGCCTTGGAGGGTGACCTGACGCAGGTGATAGATTCTGGGCTCTTCAAGGATCTGCTGAATGGGAATCGGCTCCTCGGCCAGGAGGACTGTTGGAATCCCCATGATCATTAGGACTGTGGCGGTACTGAGCTGTAGGAGGAATGGTCTGTACGATCGCATGGCGCGCGCATTCTACCATTCTTCTTTGTTGGTGAAACGCTTCGCGCCAGTCTTTCGCTTCAAACCGTGGGCCGCTATAATCCGCGCTCAGAACATGTGGAGGGATGCATGACTGTGAATAAGCAGCAGCTCAAGAAATATATTACTGACAGCCGCCCGCGATTTGAAGATCTTCTGGGGCAATTGGTGGAGGTGCCGTCCATCAGCATGGATCCGGCCAGGGCGGGGGAGATGCCGCGCGCCGCAACGCTGGCCGTGCAATATTTAAAGAGCCTTGGAGCCGACGCACAAGTCGTCGAAACGGGCGGCTATCCCATCATTTCCGGATGCTGGACGACGGGAGCCGACTACCCGACTGTCACCATCTACAACCATCTCGACGTGCAGCCGGCGCAAGAGCCGGAATGGAAAGAATCGCCCTTCGCCTTTCGCAAGGACAACGGTATCTATCATGGCCGCGGCGCGACGGACGACAAGGGCCCGGCGCTGTCGGCGCTGCTCGGGGCCCGTTATGCGATCGAACAGGGCGTTCCCATCAACATCCGCTTTCTGTGGGAGTTGGAGGAAGAGATCGGCAGTCCACATTTCGCCGCCGGTCTCCAAAATCGTATAGCGATTCCACGGCCCGACTCCGTCGTGGTGTCGGATACGATTTGGATCGCCAAAGGCAAACCGGCCATGCCCTACGGGCTGCGCGGATTGATCGGAGCGCGGTTGACCCTCAAGACGGGAACGAAGGATGCCCATTCGGGTGTGACGGGTGGAGCGGCTCGCAATCCGCTGGCGGAATTGATGGAAGTGGCATCTGCCTGTGTGGATGCCAAAACCGGCAAAGTGAAGATCCCCGGGTTCTACAACGACGTGGTCGAGCCGACGAAGGCGGAGATCAAGAGCTTCCTCAAGTCAGGCTTCCAAGTCTCCAAGTTCAAACAGGCCTACGGATTCCAGACGCTGCGTACGCAGGATCCTGCCGAGATCATGCGCCGTATCTGGGCGGCCCCGACCTTTGAAATACATGGGCTGACCGGCGGCTATCATGGCCCCGGCGTAAAGACCGTCGTGCCGGGTCATGGAGAACTGAAAGTCAGCATGCGTCTGGTGCCTAACCAGACGCCTGAAAAGGCCTTCGCGTTACTGAAAAAATTTGTCGCCAAACTGAATCCCAACGTCAAGGTCGAGGCGGAAGGCATGTTGCAGCCGTTCCAGGGACTCTTCGAAGGGCCTTATGTCGATGCGGTGAAGCGGGCGGCGAAGGCGGGATTCGGCAAAGAGCCGGCCTTCATTCGCGAAGGGGGATCGATCGGTGCCGTGGTGACGATGCAAAAGGCCTGGAAGGTGCCGATTCTCTTCATGGGCCTCAGCCTTCCCGAGCACGGTTACCATGCGCCGAACGAATACTTTGATTGGGGTCAGGCTTCCAGCGGCATGACCGCCTTCGCGCATTATTTTGAAGAACTGGCGAAGATGGGGAAGAGGTAGGGGAGGGAGTGGCCGGATGGTCCTTCTTGCTCGCTGAGGCCCCACGATGAAGCGGTGGTCCCTCAATGCGCGCAGTGAAGGACCATCCCTGCCACTCCCTTAAGTATGTGAGTAGAGTGGAGGCCTGAAGCCGATCGAGTGATCTCATGCGCTTGTTCGACGTGCGCAATCGAGGATTGCCCGCAGTCGGGCATCGCTCAGCCGGCTTTCGGATAGGACTGTTCCATACAGTCGGGGCAGATATCCCGTTCTAGTTTCCTCTCGAAGCACTGTTCCAGATAATCTTCGATCCGTTTCCGATAGGTTCCATCCGAGCGGACCCGCTTACATTTTGAGCAGATCGCGATCAGGCCGCGCAGGCTCTTCAGTTCTTTCAGTGCCAGTTCGAGTTCTTCAGTCTTGGCGACGAGCTCTTGCTCGCGTGTGATACGGGCATCGAGCTCCTGTTTCAGACTGAGGGCCGTGGAGACTCGGGCGACCAGTTCAACCGGGGCGATGGGTTTTCGGAGAAAGTCGGTGGCGCCGGCGGTATAGGCGGCTTGCAGATCAGCCGTGTCGGTCTTGGCGGTGATCATAATGATCGGGGTGTGTTCCAGCCGTTCGAGTGAGCGAATCTGACGACAGGCTTCCAGTCCGTCGATATCCGGCATCATCATATCCATCAGGATCACATCCGGATCGCAGGGAGAGATCCGTCGACCCATGACGCCGAGCAGTTCCAACGCCTGGCGTCCAGACTCGGCCGTTACCATCGGGCCATAGCCGGCCTTTCGGAGAACCGCCTGCAGAAATTCACGTTCTTCATCAAAATCATCAACGAGTAGAATGCTCATGCGCCTGCCTCCGCGTTAGCAAGAATTCTGATAATTGGTTCATGCCGCTTGATCCTGTGAAGGATCGAGCCGTTCAAGAATGTGTGCCAACTCCTCTATCCCTGACGTGATGCGATCCGGTTCCTGCCCAACGGCGGCTTTTTCAAGCCGGATTCCGATCGCTCCGATTTCTTCAAACCCGTACGATCCGGCCAGCCCCTTCATCCGATGACCAAGGGTTTGGATGGTTGCCCAATCGTGCGTGGACAGAGCCGACGCCAAGGCTTCGAGATCGCGCCTCCGGTTACTCAGGAATTTCTGGCGGAGCCGATCCAGATCGGGCTCTTCCGGTTGTCCGGCGCTAGGCGGCGTCTTATATATGCGCTCGTGAGGCGATGGGGAGTCCGCCGGGCGAGCGTATTGTTGAATGGCTTCGAGGAAGGTGGTTTGCAAAAATGGCTTTCCGATGAAGCCGGTGCAACCGGCGTGCAGGCTCCGTTCCTTTGCCGGCCCCAGTACATCCGCCGTCAAGGCAATGATCGGCGTGCGGAGGGTCCCCTGCGCCGCTTCCCAAGTCCGGATGGCTGTGGCGGTGGCATAGCCGTCCATGCCGGGCATCTGGAGATCCATGAAGATGAGGTCGTAGCGGTGGGTCTGGAATTGTTGAATGGCCGAGGGGCCATCGGCAGCGCGGTCCAACTGATAAGGCAGGCCCTTGAGATAGAGGGCAGCGAGCTGACCAATCTCGGGGGAGTCATCGACGAGCAGTAGCCTCACCGGTGTGGAGGGCTGTGCTTCTGGATGGGGCCGTGCGGCAGCGGGAGGTGTGTCACAGGTCGCCTGCGGGGGGCGCTCGACCGCTACGGCAGTGGTGGTGGAGAAAGGGAGCGCAACCGTGAAGGTGCTTCCTTTGCCGAGTTCACTGGCGACCTGAATGGTTCCCTCCATCAGCTGAGTCAGTTGCTTGCAGATCGAGAGTCCTAGGCCGGTCCCGCCATATTTTCTACTGTCTCCGGAATCCACTTGCGTGAAGCGATCGAAAATGTGTTCGAGGTGGTCCGCCGGAATTCCAATACCCGTATCGCTGACCTCGAATCGGAGACGGGGGCGCTGGATATGGGTGTTGTCTCTCGATACCGCCAGCGAGACGGATCCGCGGTCTGTAAATTTCAGCGCATTCCCTAGAAGGTTCAAAAGAATTTGTTGAAGCCTGAATCCATCGCCTTCCAGCTGAGCTGGAACATCTGCGGCCATCGTGAGGGTCAGTGCGACATCCCGGCGGTGCTGGCGCAATTCCATGAGGCGCATCGTTCGTTCCAGCAGCTCTTTCAGATCGAAGGGCGCGGATTCCACTCGCACAGTACCGGCCTCGATCTTCGCCAGATCCAACACATCGTTGACGAGTCGCAAGAGCGCCTGGCTCGATCGCTGACTCATCAGCGCACATTGGCGTTGTTCAGAAGTCAGGGAAGTTTTCAGGAGGAGATCACTGGTCCCCACGATGGCATTGAGCGGGGTACGGAGCTCATGGCTCATATTCGCCAAAAACTCTGTTTTCGCCCGACTCGCCGATTCTGCCGCGGTTTGAGCCCGTCGCAACTCGTCTTCGGCCTGCTTGCGCTCGGTGATGTCGCGCAGGAATGCGCTGAAAATCGTTTTGCCGTCCAGGTGCATGGGCGTGATGGACAGTTCGATGGGAAACTCCCGGCCGGTTCGATCCAGTGCGGTAATCTCGATCCGCTTGTTCAAGACCGATCCCGTTCCGGTTTGGGCATAGTGGCGAAGCCCGCGCTCGTGAGCTTCGCGGTAACGGGGCGGAATAATGGTGTTCGTGAGGGACTGTCCGATAACCTCCCCTGACTGCCATCCGAAAATCTGTTCTGCTTGCGGATTCCACCCTGTGACGAGGCCGCGGTCATCGATCGTCACGACGGCGTCGAGGGCGATGTCGACGATTTTCCTGATCCGGGCCTCGTTGGCCTCCAGTGCGCGCAGGGCCATCATGGCTCGTGTTTTGTCCGCTACCTGGCGTTGCCAGGACCAGTAGAAGAGGCCGAGCAGAGGGAGCAGGCAGACGGTCCCGATGCCGACCAGTTTCCAGAGCAGGGTCCAGATGGACTGCAAGACGAGCCTTCGATCGGCCCGCACGAGAATGCGCCACTGAAAATCCTCACCCTGTGGAAGCCCGACCATTGGCGCATAGCCGGTGAGGGTATCGATTCCGCTGCCGGTATCGACTTCTTCGACATACCCCGTGTGACCCTGATTAGCCAGAACGGTGGAGCTCAAGTGGACAGAATCTCGGGTGGGCTGAGCCTCGGGGCGTGTGGCAGATGTCAACAGAGTTTCGCCGGTCTTGCTGAGGACCATGAACTCCGTGATCTCGGGTTGAGCGGTTGACCGGCTGCTCCGTTGCGTTGTTTGCGTGACAAAGGCTCGAACAGTTCTCTCGCTGATCTCGGTCACAATGATGCCCTGCCGGGGGCCTTTCGAGGTGTGAAGTTGTACGGCAAAGCGGACGATTCGCAGCGAACCATCCGGACGGCCCGGTTGCCGGACGATTTCGGCATGGGGCTGCTCGTCGTGGAGGATCGGGGCAATCCAGGATTCTGATTGCCACGATTGGTTCAAGAGGGTGTGATCGGTTGAGGCGATCACCTGCCCCTCAATATCGACGACGGACAGCCGCTCATACATTGGATACAGCTGCTTCAGGTGATCCAGATAGCCGATGATTTGTTCGGGGTTGTGTTGGGTCATGAGCGGAGAACGAGCGAAGGCCTGAATGTCTCCAAGTCGTTCATTCAGGACAAGGTCGAGCTTGTCTGCGATATCGGCGGCACCGAGTGCGACGGTCTCACCCGCACGAGCGATCAATTCCTGTTTCACCAGAAGCAGGGTGAGCGGTACCATGCCGAGGGCGAGACTCACAATGAGGCCGAAGACAATTCCGCGGATTTTGGTTGAGCTCAGCGAGTTCAGCCGGGATTGCCAACTTGTTGTGGCAGGCGGTGGTGGTTGAAGATCAGGGGACTGAGCCTTGTTCTGTGTGAAGGGACACATAGTGGTATATAAAAATAACCCGAAGGGTGCTCAAGGCCTAGCAGTTTCAAGCTTTGCGAGAGGAGCCCTTCATGGATTATTTCTAGGAACCAGAATGGAATTAGAGCGAGGGACTGTCTCGCGCGGTATGAGAGGGATTCTGTGCGTTGGCTCCACCCCGCTTGGGTAGAGCCAACGGTTGTGTGGTTCGCGGTACTACGGCTTCTTTTCTTCAGTCGTGGCCAGAATCGGTTGGAACATCGGATCGGCGTCGAGCACGGCTTTCAGCAGTTCGGAATGGAGGAAATAGCGCCAGACTTCGTCGGTCTTTCCCGGCACTTCGTCGAACCAGCGTTTGGCTTCCGTGACGTGGTGCAGCAGCTTGGCCTTGTCCCCATAGTTGGGCATGAAGATCATGCTGTAGGCCATCGTATATTCTGCCAGGAACTTGTCGAGGGGCAGATCGGCCACCGCCAGCGAGGCGTCTGCATCGGCATAGGCCCGGTTGATTTCAGGATCGTGCAGGATTCTGTTCCACGCGGACTTGTGCAGGCGAGACCAGGCGAGTTGCAGCAAGGCTTCGGCCTTGGCAGATCTTCGCGTATCCGGAATCTCTTTGACCAAGGCCTCGTGGGTTTCAATGGCGGCTTGCTGGTCGTTGTTCCAACGATAGGCAACCCCCAGCCGGAACCGGTTGTCGAGTTGTTCGGGGCGGACCTTGGCCAGAGTTTCCAGTGCCGGCAACATGCGGAAAAGGAAATCGGCCGGCGTTGGCTGGGAGAAGCCGCCCATTTCCATCCCGTTGGACAGGTCTGTCCGGGTAGATTGGGCATAGATGTTCCAATAGAACTCGTTGGCGACCAGGGCCAGGGCCGGGTCTCTGATCGTGAGATTGTGCCCGTTGCTTCCCTCGCGCAGCAGGACAGCGTAGAGATTTCGAGTGAGAACGGTCAGCGCGTCCGGTTGATTTGGATCGATAATCAGAACGCGGTTGAGCAGGGCCACCCGGTCGCGCAACTCAGGAAACGTGGCGGCTCGTGCTGCCGCTGCTGTGAGCGTCCCCGGTTGATCCTTCGGTCCCCACCACACCATGGATTCCGGCAGCGGCCGGCTGATCTCCGTCGTGAACGGAATTTTCTCCGCGACCATTCCCGCGACGGACGGTTCGGTGACCACAGGCAGATTGAATACGGCGGCGTCACCCGGGAAGCCATGTTTCTTCAGTCCCGTGAAGACGACCCATTGGGTCGTGACGGACTTCAGCGACTTGCGCGCCCGCTTGATAGTGTTCGTCCACTTGACCGTCCCTTCGGCATAGGTGACCGGCGAGGCCAGAGGATCCTGGTACTGTACGCTCAACAAGACGAGTGTCGTCGGTACGGCCAGGATCTTTCCGTTGGCGTTCAATCGGAAAGAGCTGGAGGGCAGGGATTGGCTCTTGGTGACGGTGACACGGAGGCCGCTGCCAGGAGGAGAGATCCCAAGCTCTTCCATGACGAAGGCCGATGCCGGCATGCGCGCGAGCTCGTCTCCGAAGAAGACCAGCGGGCCGGTGCTCGGCCAGAGGACCGTCATTCCCACGTCGTCGCGTTTCAACGCGGGCGCATGGGCGGTTTTCAGGCCTTCCCAACAGGATTCATATGAAGGGTCGGTAGCCGGCGGGTAGGCCTTCAATCCTGATGGAGCGGCCGCCAGCAGGCGAAATTGACAGGCAAAGTCCAACTGTCCGGCCGTGACGTGATCTCCCTTGGCGAGGGCTTCGGTATAACGCCGCGCGGCATCGGCAGCCGGGTTGCTGGCATGGCCGGCTGGTTTGGATTTGTGCGGGGTCGCCGCGAAGGCGGCCTCTATTCCGGACCATCCTGCCAGGAGGGCGGTCATCAGAGTGAGCAGGATGGACGCACGAAGGTTGTTATGGATACGACAAATCATCATCATCACCTATTTTCTGGACGCACATAATAAGGGCTAAAGAACGATACTGTAGCATGGTGTCGGACGAATCTGAAAGAGGCCAGGGGAGCGGATTTGCCGATATTCAGCGGTAAGGGCAACTCGTGATGATCTGGCAGTGCCCGACTTGCCCGGGCGGGAATCGTGAAATGTTTGAAGGCGTTAGTGCGGGCGCGCGGCTCGGAGAATGTCGTTTCGCATGCGGGCTCGTTCGGCCTGTGAGAGGGCCGGTGCGGGTTGGTGTTGGCAGAGGGCGACGGTTTGTCTGAGCGAGGCGACGAATTCTTCGCAGTTGGGGCAGGCGCCGAGGTGCTTACGCAACTCATCGCACAGCGTGCCGGGCAATTCATCGTCGATGTAGGCGGATAGCTTTTTTAAGATGGCTACACAGCGTCCTTTTCCGTGACGGTGAGCGGGTTTCGGCTGAACGGATCGGGTCGTCGTCCGCTTGGCCATGGCTAGCGTCCTCCTTGCATGAACGGGTGGCCGTTGTGCGATGGTTTGGATGTGGCGATCCCCTGAGCGCTGAGCTCACGGCGGACAAACAAACGCGCCCGATGCAGCCGGGATTTCACGGCGCGCTCATTGAGCCCGACGATGCTGCCGACTTCTTTGGCGCTCAGCCCTTCCATGTCGCGCAGAACCAGCACCATACGATATTTCTTGGGCAGTTTGGCAATAGCCCGATCGAGTGCCTGGCGCAGTTCTTTATTCTGCAGCGCTTCTTCCGGGCTGAGTCCGTCCACCGGAATCTGCAGGCGAAACTCCCCTTCCGAGGTCGGGATAAATTCTTCCAGTGACAGCTCCCGGTCAGGCGCTCCTTTCCGTTTGCGCCGCATGCGTGAGCAGGCCCGCGCCGCAATGGCATAGAGCCAGGTCGAGACCTGCGCGTCTCCGCGGAATGTCTGATAGCCCCGATAGGCATTGAGAAACGTTTCCTGGACCAGATCCTTCGCCGCTTCGGGTTCCCCGCAGAGTCTGGTCGCGAAGCGGTACATCTGATCCACATGGTCTCGATATAACATATCAAAGCTCGCAGCGGTACGCGCCTCATTGTGGGAGACCGGTGCGGGTTTTTTGGCAGGAGCTGGAGTTTTCATGCTTATGCCGGAGAGTCTACGGAGAGATCGAAAACACTGTCAAGGATGACAGACCGCCCGGAGTTTAATTGAAGTGATGAAAGTCGACAACCATTCCGTCGCCATTGAGCTCAACGGTGATCGGACTGCCTTCTTTGGCTCCGGCTAGAGCGGATTTCCCGCGATCGGTCGGGAACGTTTGTTCGCCGGCAGGGGTCCAGAACCGTACCCCAGTGCGGTCCGGGGTCGAGAATTCGAGCGGGCCGGTGATGAACCGGCGTGTCGGGGCCGTCCCATTGGCCGGGGTCAAGTCGGCCACGACCGAGTGGTGATGAACATGGAGCGTCATGGTCTGGCCGACCTTGGCGTTTTTGATCCCGATCTTGGCATTGACGTTGATGACACCGACCGGTGTTTTTAAAAAAATGAAATTCGATTTCAGTTTGGACACCGTCCCGCTCAAGAGCACATGCGCTTCCGATCCACTGGGGGGCACTTGGCCGATCTGCAAATCGAATTGGAGGTCATGCACGCCGATGATCGTGCCGGTGTCATCAACTTCCACGGTGACCGGCTCGCCGTCACGGAGCGCGGAGAGCTGCGACTCAAGAGTGCCGTAGTGAAACGACGTGTCACCGTCCGGAGTCCAGCGGGTCAGTTCTTTCGTCTCCCCTGAGCCCTTCACAACGGGACCAGTCAGGTAGCGATGGACGAGAGAATCGTCGGCCCGCTTGCGGATCTCAACGGCCATACTGGATCCGTGAATCCATAATGAGACGCTCTGTGAGGCGCGCATGTCTTTGAGCGTGGTTTTCGAACTGAGGGTGAGTAACCCGACGGGAGTCTTCAAAAACACAATGCCGGGCTTCGCTCTCCAGACCGATCCCTTGAGTGCGATGGACGGACTGGCCTCATCGTGATCGGTCGTGGCGGACGGATCCGGTTGGGTGGCCGTGTGCGTTTGCGCGACACTCGACGAGGGGAATCCTTGCAGCACGAGTCCGCTCAGAGAAGCGCAGAGGAGCACGAGGCGGAAGATAGTCGATGGTGGCGTCATGATCGTAGGGTGGTTTGGTTCAGACAATGAGCCGTTCAAGTCTCGATCCAGGTAGTCTGCGAATAACATGAGGTTGGAGTCGAGTCAAGCTCAAATCCGTTCGCCTCGTCATCGGACGAGGAAGATCGCCTGGAGAAAATTCGTGAGAGCGGCGGTTATTTCTTACGGATGAGAATGCGAAGCGGCGTACCGGAGAACCCGTAGGCGTCCCGGAGTTGGTGTTCAAGAAATCCAATATACGCCGGACCGACGTCTTGCGGGTGACCGCAAAACAAGGCGAAGGAGGGCGGCTTCGTCGCCACCTGGGTGATGAATGCGGCCTTCGACGTTTTCGTGGGTTTGCCCTTCCGAACCGGGAGCGGGTGCGATTCCAGAATCTTTTGGAGCCATTGGTTGAGCGCCCCGGTCGGTACGCGCTTATTGAACGACGCATAGACACTGTTGATGTTGGGGAAGAGCTGATGCAGCGAATCGGGTTGAGCGGCAGATCCGAATAGTACGGGCGCCCAGGTCAGGAACGGAAAACGTCGATGGAGTTCACGTTCATATTCCTGGCGGGCCTCGGCATCGTTGGCCCGGAGATCCCACTTATTCACGAGCAGCATGCAGGCGCGTCCCTGCTTGAGTACCGCCCCGGCGATTTTCGTGTCCTGTTCCGTCACGCCTTCCACCGCGTCAAGCAGCAGGACGGCCACATCGGAACGGCCGATGGCTCTCAGTGAGCGCATGACGCTATACCCTTCGAGCCCCGGCTCAATGCGGCCGCGGCGGCGGATGCCGGCCGTATCCGTGAAAATATAGCGCTGGTCGTCGTGTACGACGAGCGAATCGATCGGGTCGCGTGTGGTGCCTGGCATATCGCTGACGACGACACGTTCCTCACCCAGGACGGCATTGGTCAATGTTGACTTGCCCACATTCGGCCGGCCGACGAGCGCGATCCGCGGGAGTTGCGTGAGCTCGGTGGTCTCATCCGCCGGGGGTAACAGCGGGTAGAGGTCGTCCAGTAATTCGGACACTCCAATGCCATGTTCGGCGGAGACCGCGTGGAACTCGGCCTTTCCCAACTGATAAAAGTCGGCGATGAGCGGCTCGGCTTTCGGCGTGTCGATTTTATTGATCACATAGAATATGGGTTTGGACACGCCGCGCAGGAGCTTCACGACCTCGTGATCGGGCGGCGTCAAACCCGCCCGGCCATCCAGGATGAACATGAGGATATCGGCTTCGGCGATGGCCAGTTCGGATTGCCGGCGAATCAAGGTCAACATGCCGTCGGAGGAGGAGAGATCGAGTCCGCCGGTATCGACCAGTCGGAATTTGCGGTCGCGATAGGTTGCATCCGCATAGTTACGATCGCGGGTCACGCCGGGGACGTCATCGACGATGGCGGTCTTCACGCCGAGGATTTTGTTGAACAGGGTCGACTTTCCCACGTTCGGCCGGCCGATGATGGCGACCAGCGGCATCGGGCCAGCGGAGCTGAACGGCAGGGTTTTGGTCTTTGTCGGAGAATCGCGCATCTTTTTCATAGATCTGCGACCGTATCACAGGAATTTTGGCAAACACAACCGGCCTCAGGTACACTTCCGGTGTAATGAGGCAATTAGGCATCAATTGGGCTGAAATCGACGACGTGTTGCTCGACATGGACGGCACGTTGCTTGACCGGCATTTCGACAACTTCTTTTTCGAAGTGGAGTTGCCGCGCCGCTATGCGGCCCTGCAGGGTCTCCCGTTCGAAGAGTCGCGCGATCGTTTGATGGCGATGTATCGATCGGTGGAAGGGGAATTGGCCTGGACCGATCTCCACTATTGGACCGAACGGGTGGGTATCGATGTGGTTGCGATGCACAAGGAGCTGGATCATCTGATCGGGTTTCTTCCAGGGGCGGAGCCCTTCCTCATGGAGGTTCGTCGGCGTGGAAAGCGGATCACGATCCTCACCAACGCGCATGCATCGGGAGTCGAGGTCAAAACAGCCAAGACCGGCCTGGATCGCTATGTGGATCGAATCGTCGACGCGGCTGAGGTGGGCTATCTCAAAATGCGTTCGGAATATTGGCCCGCCTGCCAGAGGCTTGTCGGGTTTGATCCGGGGCGTGCACTCTTTGTGGATGATGACGAGGGCTGTCTCCATGCGGCGCAACGGTTCGGCCTGGCTCAGATCGTCCATAGCGCCAGGTCCAGCTCTCAATTACCTGCCGAAGCGTCGAGCACCTTCACTTCTATTGAGCACATGACGGCGCTGTTCAACGGCCATCCGTTTCCGGCGGGGCGCTGACGTCCGTCCGGTTTGGCGTTGCGATTCCACGGTACAGTTCACCTCCGATACGCGGTACTCCCTCCATCACAAAGCGATCGAGTTGCAGGATGTGTAGCCCGGCCTTGCTGATGAGCTGGTCGATCCGCCGGTTCAGGTTGCAGCCACAGCCGATAACGTTCTGAAGCGGGTTCAGCCGGTCCTGCCAGGCGGCCGTCCGGGCATCATTGCTCCGGCCATGCTCCAGAAACAGGAGACGTCCTGTGGGCTTGAGGACTCGACGGACTTCTCGCAAGGCTTCTATAGGATCGGGAATCGTACAGAGCGTCCACGTGCTCACGACACAATCGAAGACTCCAGCTTCATACGGAAGTCTTTCCGCGCTCAGATGCGTGATTTCAACGGGAAAGGGCACGGCTGCACTGCGTGTCGCCACGAGTTCTGGGAGTAACGGGGCCGGGTCGACAGCATGGAGGCGTAAGACGCGTGGCGGGTAGCAAGCCAGATTGAGACCGGTGCCCAGTCCGATTTCCAGGACTTCGCCGTCGGTGTTCTTGAGCAAATCAGTCCGTAATCGCTGGAATTCTTGCCCCCTCATGACTCGATCCATGAGGCGGGGGAAGATGTAGCTAGCGTAGAGCCCCATGGAAAAGTCCCTCCGAGTAGCCCCTTTGTAGGAGTCACTCCCCTCCCTCTGCACGATATTCACATCGCCAACCATACCGTACTCTTAACCTATCAACGCAACCGGACAGAGCGGCTGTCCCATCGAGGATCTAGCTAGATAGCGTAGGAGGTAGGGATATGAACATTCATAATCAGGGGAGAGCACTATATCTGTTCCCTTGGTTCATGATTGGAATATGCGTGTTAATGATTCTGTCCGCACCCGCCATTCAAGCTGAGACCTATATCGCCGGGCAGCTCGGTTTTACCCATGCACAGGACACCACTCGCGGTCGGGCGAACGATCCCACATATGCTGGCTTGCCGGCTGGGACATCAGTTTCCAATGTCAATCTGAACAACTCAGCAATGTACGGTGTGAAAGTGGGGCACTATTTTGAGTCGGTCTCGTGGCTGGGTGTCGAACTGGAAGGATTTGTGACGTCCCCCCATCGCCCCCAGCAGCGATTGACGCTCGGGGTTCCGGGGAGCGGGAATGTGACCGTCGAAGAGGGAGGCGCGACGAATCGGTTGATCGTGGTGTCGCCGCTCTTATTAGCGCGGTATCAGGCCGGTGCCGTTGAGCCCTATGCGGGGATCGGGCCTGGCTTGCTGCTGCTGCATCAGCAACAGCTGACCTCGGCAGCAAGCGGAACGGCGTATTCGCAGTCTTATACGGGGATCGGTCTGAATACGCAGGTCGGACTTCGTTATCGATTGACCGACCATGTCTCGATGTTCGGAGAATGGAAGTTCAACTACGCCCGTCTGAACCTTCCCGGCCAGGCAGACGTTGGTCATTTCGGCATCAACGCGATTGCGACACTCCATCATTTTGTGTTCGGCATCGGATACCATTTCTAGAGTTTCTTCGGGGGCCGGCCAATCGGGTCCGGCCGGCCCCCACCCGCTCCAAGTTCCTCTCCCTATTGTTGTTGCCCCTGCCGGTCTGTGTTAGAGTTCCACGATTTTTTAATCCCCCGGAGAGTCATGGCAAAAGGGTACGATCATCACGCGCTGGAAGTGAAGTGGCAGGCCTATTGGGAAGAGCATCGCCCGTTTCGCGCCCTCCAGGACACGACCAAGCCGAAGTTTTATTGCCTCGATATGTTCCCCTATCCCTCCGGGTCCGGGCTTCACGTCGGGCATCTGGAAGGCTACACGGCGACGGATATCGTCTCCCGCTACAAGCGCATGCGGGGCTTCAATGTCCTTCATCCGATGGGCTGGGATGCATTTGGTCTGCCGGCCGAGCAATATGCGGTGAAGACCGGCGTGCATCCGGCCCTTACGACGGCGCAAAACATCGCGACATTCAAACGGCAGATGAAGCGTGTGGGATTGTCCTACGACTGGGAGCGGGAGCTCAGCACCACCGATCCCGATTACTATCGCTGGACGCAGTGGATCTTTCTCCAACTCTATAAGCGCGGGTTGGCGTATGTGGCCGAGGTGCCGGTCAATTGGTGTCCGGCGCTCGGCACGGTGCTGGCGAACGAAGAAATTATCGACGGCAAGAGCGAGGTCGGCGGGTTCGACGTCATTCGCAAACCCATGCGTCAGTGGGTCTTGAAGATCACGGCCTATGCGGATCGGCTACTTGAAGATTTGAAGCTGGTCGAGTGGCCTGCCAGCACGCTCGAAATGCAAAAGAATTGGATCGGCCGGTCGATCGGCGCGGAAGTGGATTTCGCCCTGGCCGATACCCGCGGCACGATTCGGGTCTTCACGACCAGGCCCGATACGCTCTTCGGTGCGACCTATATGGTGTTGGCGCCGGAGCATCCGCTGGTTGATGTGGTGACCAGCGCCTCACAGAAGGCCGCCGTCGTGGCCTATCGCGATGCGGCCGCAAGAAAGAGCGATTTGCAGCGACAGGAACTGGATAAGGAAAAGACCGGTGTGTTTACGGGCGGCTATGCGATCAACCCGGTGAACGGCGAACGGCTGCCGGTCTGGCTGGCTGATTACGTTCTCATGAGCTACGGCACCGGCGCGATCATGGCGGTCCCGGCACATGACGAGCGGGATTGGGCCTTTGCCAAGACCTATCAGTTGCCTATTCGCGAAGTGATTCAAGGTGGTCACGTCCAGGAGGCGGCCTTTGTCGCGACGGATCGCGGCACGGTCGTGAACTCGGCCATGCCGGACGGGTCCTTGTCTCTGAACGGGATGAAACCGGCTGAGGCGATTCCGGCGATCACGGCCTGGCTGGAGCAACAGGGCAAGGGAAAGAAGGCGATTAACTATAAGCTACGCGACTGGCTCTTTGCCCGGCAGCGTTATTGGGGAGAGCCGTTCCCGATTGTATGGGTGGATGGAGAGTCACGCCCGTTGCCGGAGGAACAGCTTCCGTTGATTTTGCCCGAGACCAGCAACTTCAAGCCGTCAGGCAGCGGAGAAAGCCCGCTCGCGAATCTAGAAGAGTGGCTAGTGACGACCGATCCTCAAACCGGGAAGCCGGCCCGGCGCGAAACGAATACGATGCCGCAGTGGGCCGGTTCCTGCTGGTACTATCTCCGCTTCGCCGATCCAAAGAATACGAAGCAGCTGGTGAATCCGTCGATGGAGCGGTATTGGCTGCCGGTCGATCTCTACGTCGGAGGCAGCGAGCATGCCGTGCTGCATCTGCTCTATTCACGCTTCTGGCACAAGGTGC
This sequence comes from Nitrospira sp., assembly GCA_024998645.1. Taxonomy (GTDB): domain Bacteria; phylum Nitrospirota; class Nitrospiria; order Nitrospirales; family Nitrospiraceae; genus Nitrospira_D. The sequence continues at coordinate 12,886 of JACOEJ010000042.1, read as the reverse complement.
TCTACGACATCGGGGTGGTGAGCACGCCGGAACCGTTCAAGAAACTCGTGCACCAGGGCATCGTGTTGGGCGAAGACAATCAGAAGATGTCCAAGTCCCG
>JACOEJ010000042.1:0-12686 GCA_024998645.1 Nitrospira sp. | reverse complement strand
TCGTGCACCAGGGCATCGTGTTGGGCGAAGACAATCAGAAGATGTCCAAGTCCCGGGGGAATGTCGTAAACCCTGACGATATGATGGATCAGTTCGGCGCCGACGCGGTGCGGCTCTATGAAATGTTCATGGGGCCGCTGGAGGCGATGAAGCCCTGGAGTTCTCGAGGCGTCGAAGGGGTCACTCGATTTTTGGAGCGGGTCTGGCGGTTGATGGTGACGGAGGAGGGTGGGCTGTCCCCTTCCGTGGGTTCGGCTGCGCCCAGTCTCGAGCAGCAGCGGTTGTTGCACCAGACAATCAAAAAGGTCTCGGAAGATATCGACGAGCTTCGCTTCAACACGGCCATTGCGCAAATGATGGTCTTCACCAATGAGATGACGAAGGCAGAACAGCGCCCACGGGCCTTGCTCGAGCCGTTTGTTTTACTGCTCTCGCCCTTTGCGCCCCATGTGGCGGAGGAACTCTGGGCTATTCTTGGTCATGTGCCAAGCGTGTCTCAGCAACCCTGGCCGCAGTTTGACCCGGCATTGACCGTGAGTGATCGGCTGACGATTCCGGTCCAGGTGAACGGCAAGCTTCGCGGCAAGATTGAGGTGGCGGCAGATGCCGCGCGTGACATGGTAGAGCGAGCCGCTCGTGAGATTGTGGCGGAGTGGCTACAAGGCAGCGAGCCGAAAAAAGTCATTTACGTCGAGAAGAAACTCGTGAATTTCGTCGTCTAAAGGAAGCGCCGAGAGGTTCGATGCCGGCGATTGCGATGAGAATGAAACACCTGAGTTATCTTTCCGTGCTCAGCACTCAGCACTCAGCACTCGCAGCCGTTCTTGTAATGGCTGCTCTGCTCTCTGCCTGCGGTTATCAGTTTCGGGTGGAGGGAGCGGGACCGACAATCGGTGGCACGCGTGCTCAGGTATCGGATCAGCCGACCCCGCGATTGGTCATTCGCACATTGGTGAATAACAGTTTTGAGCCAAACCTGGAAACGCGCTACACGAACTATCTGCGGCGGGAATTCTCGTCCGGCAGCGGGACCCAGGTAGTTCCTGACAACGAGGCGGCTGATCTCGTCCTCACCGGGCAGATCTTGTCTGTCAGTGTGCCGACCTTGAGCTTCACTCTGACACCGACACCGGGCAATCAGACGGGATCCGCCACGACATTGGAAAGCCGAGCCGAAGTGACGGTCGTCGTGAAGATCGAGGAAACGCGGACGAAGAAACTGGTCTGGACGCAGATTTCGAAGGGCTCATCCGAGTTCTATATTACCCCTGATCTGCAATTTAACCGTGTCTTGCAAACCCGCGCGTTGGAGCAGGCCGGCCGGTTTGTGGCAGAAGACCTTGCATCACGGTTTCTTCTGCACGTAGAGGCCGGCGGGACAACAAAGCCGGCGACGGATGTCACTCCCGTAGTGCCAGCCGCCCAGTAAATATTTTCGAGGACGTCATGGGAACCGCGCTCAGTCCATTGCAACTCTCCGCCGCGTTGCGGCAGCCGCCTCCTGCACCCATGTATTTGGTGGTGGGAGAGGAGGATCTCCTGCGCGATGAGGCCGTGGCCACGCTCAAGAGTGCGCTGCTCGGAGAAGGCGGGGATTTTAATTTCGATGTGTTCTATGGCGATGAGGCGGCGGGGACCGACATCCTGACTTGTGCGCTGGAAGTGCCGGTGTTTGCCGAATGCCGGGTGGTCCTCGTGAAAGGCGCTGAGAAAATCTCTGCCCGTGAAGCCGAAGTGCTGCTTCCGTACCTCGCCGCTCCGGTGCCGGCGACCACCGTGATTTTCGTCAGCACCAAGTTGGACGGGCGGCTGAAATTTTCCCAGGCGCTCGCGCGTGCCGCTGTGACGGTTGACTGCTCACCGTTACGGGATATGCACTTAGGGCCGTGGATAAATCGGGATGCGCAACGGCTTGGATTGCGGTTGGACGAGAAGGCTGTGGAGGTGCTCAAGGAGACATCCGGCGGATCGTTGTACGCCGTCCGGCGGGAACTCGAAAAGCTCGCGTCCTATATCACGACCGACCGCGTGGCGACCGCTGCCGATGTCTATCAGCTGCGTGGAGTTGAACCCGGCGCGTCGGTGTTTGATCTGACCCTGGCGATCGCGGAGGGCCAACGTGGGCGGGTGCTGTCGATTCTTGCCAGAAATCTTGAGGCCGGCGAGGCGCCGCTGCGCATTCTCGGTTCCTTGGCCTGGCAGTATCGCCGGATTTGGAAAATGAAGGAGCTGCTTCGTGAGGGAGGGCGTGAGGGGGAGGCCGCGAGGACCTTGCGCATGGATCCGATGCAGGTCAAGACGTTCCTGGGCCGTCTGTCAGATGGGCATGTGCGGGATGCGCTGCGATGGTTTTGGGAAGCCGACGGGCAACTCAAAGGAGGCAGCAGTGGACAGCCCAAGATGACGATGGAGCGGGTATTGTTGCGGCTCTGCCAGTCTGTCCAGCAGGCGCACGCAAGCACCCCGCACCGACCACCGGCCCCGACAGGGCGGGGCTCGGCGCGAGTGGTTTCGAATGTCAGAACGATTACGAGCGGGAACCGGACAGGCCGTTGACGTGTTGGGTCAAGCGGGAGATACGGCGGGACGCGGTGTTGGGCTTCAGGGCTCCCTTGGTCACGGCTTTGCTGAGGGCCGAGGTGGCCGCACGCAAGGCAGTCTTGGCGTCGTCCGCCTTCTTGTCGGCCACTGCCGACTGCACTTTCTTGACCAGTGTCTTGACCGCGCTCAACGTGGCTTTGTTCCGATCGCGGCGGCGTTCGGCCTGACGGGCACTGCGAAGGGTGGACTTGTGGATCACAGGCATTGTCTATTCCTCCAAAAAAAGAGCAAACTATGTAACATAGGGGACAGTGAGCCGTCAACAATCGGCCGACCCCTTCAAAAGGAATCCTATGGCAAAGATCATTGCGCGTGACCGTTTGATATTCGCTCTCGACGTTCCGTCGGTCGTCGAAGCCGAGCGCCTTCTGGATCGGCTCCAAGGGCATATCTCCTTCGTGAAGGTCGGACTGGAGCTCTATACCGCCGCCGGTCCGGACATGATCAAGCGCGTGCTCGATCGAAAGATGCGGGTGTTTCTCGACCTGAAGTTTCTCGATATCGAAGAAACCGTTCGCCGGGCCACGGCTAAGGTTGCGGCTATGGGCGTCGACTTTCTCACGATCCATGCGAATCGCAAGGCCCTGGCAGCGGCGGTACAGGGGCGTGAAGGGTCGGCCTTGAAATTGTTGGCGGTCACTGTGCTGACAAATTTCGACAGCCACGATCTCCGCGATATGGGGATTCAGCGAAGCGTGCAGGATCTTGTGACGGCGCGCGCGCTGCTGGCGTCAGAAGTTGGCTGCGACGGGGTCGTCGCGTCAGGAGAAGAGCCGGCGGCCATCCGGCAGAAGGTCGGGCCCCGGTTTTTGATTGTCACGCCAGGGGTGCGTCCGGCAGGGAAGGGAGTGGACGACCATGCCCGGGCGACGACGCCGACCCAGACGATCGCCGCCGGGGCCGACTATCTCGTCATCGGCCGGCCGATTCGGGACGCCATCGATCCGGTGGCAACGGTGACCGAGATTGTGAACGAGATGCAGACGGCGTTCGATGCACGCCCGTAGGCCGGACAAGGCTGAGTTGCGGCGCGTCACTGCTCTTTGCTAAGATCCCTCCGCTACGTGCAGAGTCAATTCCTTCCGGATGGTGGGTGTAGCTCAGTTGGTTAGAGCGCTGGATTGTGGATCCGGAGGTCGCGGGTTCGAAACCCGTCACTCACCCCATCTTTTCTTTTCCTAACGAGAGGATGCTCGCTTATCCCGGGCGAGAGGAGTCCTGTTGTGTCTTGGCCAGCCTGGAGATGATCTGGGTGAGCCGCTCGGCCACTTTCGGCAGAGGCGTCCCAAAGTCCACCCCGAATTCAGACCCCTTGACCCATTGCACAGTGGCGCGATCAATGAGCAACGGCTCCGGATCTCCCGGCACAAACATGTGCAGGGTGAGGACCATCCCGACGGAGACCGGTGCATTCCCCGTCATGTAGCTCCCGCTCAGCGATAGGTCATTGATGATTCCTTCGCCGGCAATCCTGGTCCCCTGGTACCGGACCGGTACCGATCGCTCGAACCGTTGATGCTTCCGCGTGACCGGCTCGGCCATGCGATCTTTGTTCTCTTTCGCCTCCGTGGGCTGACCGAGCAGGCCTCGAATGGTCGCGATCAATGTATCCGCCTTCACGGGCTTGTGGAGGAACGCCGCTGCTCCATACTCCCGTGCCTTCTGTTCTGCCACCTCAGGGTCTCGCGCCGTCACTACAATCACCGGAATGGCCGAGAGCAGCCGGTTGTTCTTCAGTCGTTCGAGGACGACAAACCCGTCTCCCCCCGGCAGCCCGAGATCCAATAGGATGACGTGAGGCTGGTGCTTTCGGGCCTCGCTCAGGGCCTGAATCCCGTCAGCCGCCCAAATCGGTTGATAGCGATGAGTGAGTAGTATCGAGCTGAGTAACGTCCAGCTCTCGAGCGCATCCTCGACGACGAGAATTTTTGCTTCCACGCGAGTTCCCTCCTGTGAATTGGCTACTCCGTCATAACGGCGCGTAGCGACCACACCTCACGCATTCGTGGCGGTATGATCCGTTGCGGCCTGTTGACTGCTGGATTGACCGGAGACGGACTAGGAAGAGGGAGGCGGTCGAGAAGTCAGCGACACGACGGCAAAGTTATTGGGAGGCGTGAGCGGAACTGAATCGACGGCAGGCCGCTGATTTTCTGCGTGGTCCGACAGCAGGATGAGACTCGTAACATGGTCATCATGCGAGAGGAATGCAGAGGTATCTTCAGAGGAGTTGATTTCCTCCCCATCCAACAAGGCCGGTTGATGCAGCGGCGAGGCAGAGGATTCTTCGCAGATGGCGATATCGAGCAAATAGGGCACGACACAGAGGACGAGGAGACACAATCCGCAGGAGGTCAGCCTACCGCTTCGAGAAAATGATCGCCAGCGCAGCATGGGGGCATTGTAGCAAGCAGCGCCGACAAAAGATAAGGTTCATTGGTCCTAGCCGTAATACTTACTCACGACTTCGATCAGACCTCGGTCAATGAGAGGAATCCGGATGAGCTATTACTCCGTAGGGGGTGATATGGTGTTTCGATGATTGAATGGTTTAAACAAGGAGGTCGTGATGCAAGTATTTGGACGTATCGGATTCGTAGGGCTTGGTATTGCGTTGGTGAGTGCCCTCAGCGGCGCGCCGGTCTTTGCCGAGGATAAGCCGATCGAGGATGGATCAAAGATCATGATCACGTCTCCGAAGGATGGAGACAAGGTCGGTGATACCTTTGAACTGAAGTATGAATTGACCAAGGGAACCGAGGCGGCCCACGCCCACGTGTACTTGGATAATCAATATCAGAAGGGCTTCCCCGGTACGTTCAAGGGTGTGAGTAAAGGGAAGCACCAGATCACTGTGACTGGCGCCAACAAGGACCACAAACTCGTCTCGGCCACGCAGACCATCACCGTCGAAGTGCAATAGCACAAGATCAATTCTTTTTACCGCCGCCAGGGTCTCTTACAAAAGAGACCCTGGTGCGCCTGGGTTCATGATCCGTTACTTCTTTTCGCAGAAACCTGTCCCGCTTCAATTTGTTGGCAGCGACCCTCGGCTATATCGTCGGATTGTTTGGGACGATGGCCGTGATTGAACTCTTCTCTTCCAACACCCACGACAAATCCCTCGAAGCGGCGATGACCCGCGCCTTTTCTGATTACTCGGCTGATGGAGCTCCGTCTGTTTCTGTTCCAGGGAATGGAATGTGTGATCGCGGTTCTTGCTAACCTTTCATCCGGCTCCCATCGAGCGATCTCGCTCTTTGCGCACGGTGCATAATGACCACAAATCCCTGGCGGGCGACCGTCAGCATGTGTGCTGGTGAGGCTTGTCGTGCCATCCCGTTGTTTTGTATATCCCTCTCTCTCACGTTCTCAATAATCAGCTCATTCGCTTTCGGAGAACGCAACTTGCTTCTTCGCGGAGTCCAAGAAGATTTGTTGACCCGCCAAGTTGTTTTGCAGGTCGCAGGCATCTACTTCGAGCCAGGAGGCAGGTATGCCGGAGCAGAGCACGGCTGCTGACGAGATTCTCGATATGGTGAAGGCACATCCCGGCTGCACGCTGGATGAATTAACTCACTATTTGAAGAAATCGAATTGGTGTGAAGTCTTTATCGAGGTGGATCGCTTGAGTCGGGTTGGCCGGTTGCGGCTCGCCCGGAGCGGCGCCGGTTTTATGACGATGTTCTACGCTTCCTAAGTTTTGGAAGAGTTCGCGGCGCATCGTGAGTGCATGTGGAATGAACCTGGGCGGAGATTCTGGCGGCAATACTTCCTGCTGACCATGAAGCGATCTCTTCTTCTCCTGGGAGAGACCTCCGCCCTATTCCTTCGTGGTTCTTTCATTGCTCCATGGAGATGAACGATCCAAGCCTTCCTCATGCGGTGTCTGATGGCCTGCTTCTGAAGGTTGACTCTTTTCTCGCCAGAACGTAGCTTCTCCCAGATTCAGCACATTCAGTTTATTCACGGGACAGAGAGTGGTCATGGATTGGTTCTGGTTGATCGGGTTCCTTGTGCTGTTCGCGGCCAGTGGGGCTGCGCTCTATGTAGGGCAGGTGATTGCGGCGCACACTCGGGACGACTTCCGCGCGCAACAGCCTATGCTCCGGGTCACCAATATGTCTGCGATGACCGCGGGGAACATACTCACTCTCATTCCACAGCTCGAAAATGTCGGGCGTGGGGTGGCCTACGATTGTGTCTTGCATCTCGGCGGGTGGGAGGGCAGCTTTTCGGTGAAGAAAGTCTATCCACAGGGCCCGCGCTACCAGAAGCACGCGGCTTCGCTCGTGTTGGGGCCGGATACCCCGCTTCGGGTGAAGCCGCAGAGCCATGGCTATCTCCGATTGAGTTATCGGGATCGGTGGGAGCTCAAGTACGATTGTTGGTACCCGGTCACTCAATCTCCCAGCACGACACCGCCGCTCTACAATGTGCAGATTGATTTGGAGCATCCGGAGATGAACGAGCCGACTCCCTCGTTCTGGGAGATGCGGACACTCCTGCGAAAGAATACGCTGCCGGAGTGAGATCGCGGTCGATGTCCCCCACGCGTTGCGCGTTTCTTTCTTGTGGGCCATTCAAACGGGAGCCAGCGATGAAGGCGATGACCCTGTCTCTTATCACGGCCATGTGCATGGTGTTGGCTGCCTGTGCCGGTATGGGATCGAGAGAGCCGCTTCCGACTGCGACATCGGTGGATCTCGCCCGCTATGCAGGAACATGGTACGAAATTGCGCGGTTGCCGATGTGGTTTCAACGGCATTGCGTTGATTCGAAAGCGATTTATACCAGTCGGCCTGATGGCGGGGTCGGAGTTCACAATGAATGTTTGACTGATAGCGGCGGGCTCGACCAGATTGAAGGTGCGGCGACGGTGGTCGATCCGAAGACCAACGCGCGGCTCAGGGTGGTTTTTGACAACTTCTTCGCGCGCTTGTTCGGCTCATCCCGCGAGGGGAACTATTGGATTATCGATCTCGATCCCGACTATCGCACTTCGGTGGTCGGCACGCCGGATCGGCGCTTTCTCTGGATTCTTTCACGTACGCCCCAGTTGGACGATGCGACCTACCGACGGCTGGTCGAACGGGCCAGGCAGCTCGGCTTTCCCGTATCGGACCTGATCCTCGCCAAGCGCCCATTGTGAGCCGGTTTGCGCCTGCTTGACTCCGTCTTTTTGCGGGAGCGATGCTGAAAGTATCCCGGAGGTGTCGTATGAAGCCGGGGTAGCCATCTCACCGCTGTTCACGCATCCCTTCTTTTTGTCCGCTTCTATGCGCCCTCGGCGGTGTTATACCTTCGAGGGTGTTGTTGTGTCTCCCACCATCATCAAGGAGGTTGCACCATGAAGACCTCACGAATTCTTGTGGCCGCATCCGCGGTCCTGCTGTGGGCCATTTCGCCGGCTTTCGCCAATCCCGATTTGCTGCCGGAGCATCCGGGCTATCCGATGGGCAAAGCGATCGATCCGGTCAAAGGACAATCCCTCGCCAATGACCCCGGTCAGACCAATGCGACGGGGGCAGGGTCGCTTGTGAACGCCGCTGCGTTCGATGACAGCCACTCCAAGCAGAGCCTGTCGATCAATCACGATAATTTGCGGATCATGGAGAAGCCCGGCGCGGGAGTCCTGCCCAAAGTGCAGGGACCGAATATTACGATTGAACCGCCTGTAAAGGAGGGGACCAAGGTCAATGCCTCACCGCAATAACTGCGACTGACGAAGCGCGACACGGCGTGGCCGGACTGCGTGTGGTGCGCCATCCCGGTCCGGCCATTGAGATGCAGATCCCTTGAACCAACCAGCCTGAATGCCTGTCTTTCGAGCGAGCTGGCTTGTTCTTCCCACGCCGGCACAGTAGGATGGCGTGGCTACTGCTTTGCGTACATTCCACATTGAGGAGGTATTGTTATGTCAGATCGTTCACTGGGCCTGCGCGGTGTGATCACATTGGTGGGACTGCTCCTTGGCGGCTGTGCGAGCGACGGCGCAATGGGAACATCCGGAAGCGGGTCGTCTCCCGGTAGCGGTGCGACGTTCGGCACAGCGAAGAACATCGACCGTATCGCCACCGGTTCGGTGGAAGACAACTTGGATGCTTGTATGGCACGCATTCCCAAAGATGCATCCGCCGGTCAGCGGATGTTGGCGGAGGAAAGCTGCCGCCGCGATCAAGCCAATCGCCGCTAGAACTCTTTGTTGTCGTAAGGCGGCATGGGCAGGCGCGTCGCCTTACGACAGGTCCCCGCCAGTTGTTCACCCTTTTCTCGCATTCTGAGTATGACCGTGGTGGAGGAAAGCTGCCGCCATAGGCAGCCGCCCAAAGGCGGGCTATCGCATGTGCCTACGCGAAACTGTGGATTCGATGAAAGGTACGCACAGCAATAGTTGGCGTTGAGCTTACGTAGCCTGACGGGTTGATCGGGCTTTCGTGCCCGGCTTCTTCGGTGCCTTGCTCGAGCGGTTTGTCTTAGGGGTGACGGGTGGGGGCGAGACTTGTCGTCGTCGAAAGGTATTCGGTTTCACTGGGGTTTGAAGAGTTTTCACAGAGGTTCCGAGATCTTCGATCAGTGCGCGCAAAGACTCCGCAACCGACCAGGCCTGAGCAAAACACCCGCGCGGAAAATGCGGCGCGTCGGCATCGAAAATCTCGGAGACTTGTCCGAGACAGGCCTCGCTGAGATGAGCTTCGAGGCCATTCAAAAATCCCCTCGCTTCAGATCGTGACTTGGCATTCCGTCCGAAGCTCTTGATCCAGGCCGTGACCAGCGGACCCAGGAGAAAAGGCCAGACCGTGCCTTGATGATAGGCGCTGTCTCGTTCCGGTACGCCTCCTTCATAACGGGGGCGATAGCGCGGATCGTCCGGTGCCAACGTGCGAAGTCCGACCGGAGTGACGAGCTGTTTCTTCACGAGCCGGAGGATGTGTTGCGCACGATCGCGCGGGACCAGGGCGTTCCCCAGGGAGATGGCGTAGAGCTGATTGGGCCTCAAAGAGGTGTCGTTCCCTTCCGGTCCGTCGATGACGTCATACAGGTAGCTGCCTTGTTCGTACCAGAAGCGCTGCTGAAATGTGGCTACGGCTCGTTGCCGGTCTGCCCGGCATTGATCGGCGTAAGATGCCTCGCCGAACAGGCGGGCGAGGGTTTCTCCGACACCCAAGGCGTGCACCCACAAGGCTTGAATCTCTACCGGTTTACCATGCCGCGGTGTGACGACCCAGTCACCGATCTTGGCATCCATCCAGGTCAACTGGGCACCGGGAGCTCCTCCGGTGATCAAGCCGTCTTCGTCCATTCGAATCCCGTAACGGGTACCGCGCCGATAGCCATCGAGAATCTGTTTGATGGCAGGCCAGGCCGTGCTGCGGACGCGGGAGTCATCCTGGGACGCAGCGAAGTAGCGATCGATGGCATGGATGAACCAGAGTGAGGCGTCGATCGTATTGTACTCCGGCTGCTCGCCAGCGTCGGGGAAGCGATTCGGGATCATGCCTTCTGAGACGTGGGCGGCAAATGCGGCAATGATCTGCCAGGCGACCTCCAATCGACCGGTCACGAGACAGAGCCCCGGCAACGAGATGAAGGTATCACGCCCCCAGTCTGTGAACCACGGATAGCCGGCGATCACTGTCTGTTGGTGGCCCCGCTCGGACAGATATGATTCTGTGACACGCCAGAGTGTGAGTGCCAGAGAATCAGTAGTTGGAGCTTTCTGCGTGAGCTGTTTGCGTCGGGCCAGCTCACGCTTGGTGAGAGCGGGAATATTGACTTGTTCGACGTCTTCACTCGTGAAAACCAGGGCCTGAACTGTTCCCGATGCGAGCGCGATCGTAAACTCTCCCGGCGACCACCAATCTTCTGCATGGTCGAGTCCGCGTTGTTGCTCGACGGGGAACTCAACCTGGTGATACCACTCCGGGGCATGGCGATACTCGCCGGAATGAAACGCTCGTACGGGAGGGAGATCGGAATAGAGCTGCCAGGAAACGGCCCCCGCCTTGATCGAAGCATCTGTCGAGAGGTTTCCATTCTCGTGATGCGTCGCGTGGTAGTCGCGTCCGGTGAGTTTCGGCCTGACGTGAAGCATCGCTCGCTGCTGTTTCTTGCCAAGCAATTTCCATCGAACGATGACGAGATCACGTCCATGGACTGTGAAGATCTCACGTTGGACCGTTGTGCCGCCGCACTCGAATGTCCAGGTCGGCCAGGGATCGGCAGTGAACCCTGCACAGAACTGATAGCCGGACGGATGGACAGCGCCGGGATAGCAGTTGGTGGAGAGCGGGAAAGATTGCCCGTCGAGATCGAGCCATTCTTCCACCTGATTCACCAGCACGAACCGTTCGCTCGGCGGCTTGCGCGCAGTCAGCAAGAGCGCGTGATACCGGCGGGTGTTGGCACCGGCGACGGTGCCGGACGAGAAGCCGCCACGCCCGTTTGTCTCAAGCCACTCGAGAGTTAGAGCGCGGTCCAGGTTCTGGCAATCTTGGGTGTTGATTTTCGCATCAGGGTTCTCGATGTCAGCTTTCAGCTTCATCACTCTCCCGACTGCTGAATCAACTTCGCGACCAATCCCGTCCATCCTGTCTGGTGACTTGCGCCGATGCCAGCGCCGTTGTCGCCATGGAAGTACTCATAGAAGGGCACGTGATTCTGCCAGTGCGGGTCGTCCTGGAATCGCGATGTTCCGCCGAACACCGGCCTTTTTCCGGAGGCATCTTTCAAAAAAATGTGGGTGAGCCGTCGGGACACTTCTGCCGCCACTTGCCAGAGGGTGGCCTGATGGCCGGAACCGGTCGGGTATTCCACCTTGTATTGGTCGCCGAGGAAGTAATGAAACTTCTGGAGTGATTCAATCAGGAGATAATTGACAGGGAACCAGATTGGTCCGCGCCAGTTGGAGTTGCCGCCGAACAGTCCGGTGCTCGATTCAGCCGGCTCGTAGTCCACTCGATGCTCATGGCCCATCACGTGAAGAATGTAAGGGTGGGCCTTGTGATAGCGCGAGAGCGCACGGATACCGTAGGGTGAGAGAAACTCCTCTTCGTCGAGCATGTAGCCGAGCACAGAACGTAATCGATCGCGGTTGACGAGAGAGAGAAAACGCCGGACGCCTCCGTCATACGATTGGGTTTCAAGATGTTGCGCAAAGTCCGGCCGGTTTTCGATAAACCACTGCATGCGATGCTTGAAGCGCGGCAGGCTGTCGATCAATTCCGAGTCGAGTGTCTCGACTGCGAACAGTGGGATGAGGCCGACCATGGAACGGACCTTCATGTGTCTGGTCTCACCGTTCGGCAGATGCAGCACGTCGTAGAAGAATCCGTCCTCACGATCCCAGAGTTCGATTTTTTCTCCGCCGATGTTGTTCATGGCCCGGCAGATATACACAAAGTGTTCGAAGAACTTGCTGGCCACGTCTTCGTAGGCGCGGTTGTCACGGGCGAGCTCCAACGCCATGGTCAGCATGTTCAGGCAATACATGCCCATCCAGCTGGTGGCATCCGATTGCTCGATGTGGCCGCCGGTCGGCAGCGGGGCGCTGCGATCGAATACGCCGATATTGTCGAGACCCAGGAACCCGCCTTGGAAGATGTTCTTCCCGTCGGCATCTTTGCGATTGACCCACCAGGTGAAGTTCAACAGCAGCTTGTGGAAGCAGCGCTCCAAAAAACGCCGGTCGCCGACGCCGTGGCGCTTCTTGTCGATCTTGTAGACCCGCCAGGCGGCCCAGGCATGGACCGGTGGATTCACGTCGCCCAGGGCCCACTCGTAGGCCGGAATCTGTCCGTTCGGATGCATGTACCATTCGCGCAGCATCAGTACGAGTTGTTCTTTGGCAATGGTCGGGTCGACGAGCGCGAGCGGGATGCAATGGAAGGCCAGGTCCCACGCGGCGTACCAGGGATACTCCCACTTGTCCGGCATCGAGATCACGTCGGCGTTGTAGAGATGTGTCCAGTCGGCATTGCGGCCCCCGAGACGCTCGCGGGGAGGCTCCGGCATACCGGGATCGCCCTTGAGCCAGCGATTGACCTCGTAATGATAGAACTGTTTACTCCAGAGCAGCCCGGCGA
>JACOEJ010000131.1 GCA_024998645.1 Nitrospira sp. | reverse complement strand
CCGCCATCAGGATCGTCAGGCGAGAGATCCGTCAATGGCAGGAACCGGTCGTGGGGGTCGTGGCGCGAGAATCGAACCGCGATCCGTTCCGCATTCTGATTTCCTGTCTCCTCAGCCTCCGCACCAAAGACAAAACCACCGCTGAAGCCGGCGAACGGCTGTTTGCCATGGCGCATGAGCCGGCCACAATGCTGGCGCTTCCACTCAAGACCATTGAACAGGCCATTTACCCGGTCTGCTTCTACCGGACAAAAGCCAAATCCATTCACAAAATTTGTCAGCGGATCCTGGAAACCTACGGCGGGATCGTCCCTGATTCGATCGATGAATTGGTCACACTCTCAGGGGTAGGACGGAAGACGGCGAACCTGGTCGTCACGGTCGGCTACGGCAAACCGGGCATCTGCGTGGATATCCACGTGCACCGGATCAGCAACCGCTGGGGCTACATCAAAACCAAAACACCCGACGAGAGTGAAGAGGCGTTGCGTCGAAAACTCCCTACGCAGTATTGGATCACCTTCAACGATCTGCTCGTGCCCTTCGGGCAGAACCTCTGCCAGCCGGTCTCTCCCTGGTGCAGCAAGTGCAAACTGACGGAGTATTGCGATCGGGTGGGGGTGAAGAAAAGCCGTTAAGCAAACCGTTGATTAGAACCTCTCGCAGGATGCTCAAAATGGACGATCAGCAAGGCCGCAGCGAGTGAAGGACCGAGGCGTACCCTCTGGGGTACGTTGAGGGTCTGAGCGATGCGAGAACGCCGCTGGCGGACTTTTTCAGCATCCTGCTAGATGAAGAGCTTCGTCTCGGCTTCGGCGGTGAGACTCAAAATGGCGGGTAATCCGAGAACTTCATCGACTTTCGCCTCAACCGCTTTTCCGTCCACGCCCATATATTCCAGGCCGGCGCTGCAGGCGATCAGGCGAAAATGGCCGACATGCTTGGCATCCTGAAACATTTCGGAAATCTTTGGAACCTTCTTCTCTTTCAGCAGGCGGCTGACTTCCTCGGCAGAGTCCGCATACTCCGGCGGAAAATCGATCTGGTCGATCTTCCCTTCGGCCAACTTCTTGATCGTCCAGAACAACAGCACGACAATCACATCTTTGCCCATCGCGGCCGCCGTCATGCCGAGCGTCGCGACTTGATGCAGCTTATCGTAGGTAGCGTTATGGGCGAAGATGACGAATTTTGGCTTCTTAGACATGGTCCCGTTACTTCTTGACGCGGGCCTTCACGCTATTGATGTAGTCGGCAATGGCCGCGTCGACTTCGGCAGGCACCAACGGCCGGTCGTGGGTTTCGCTTTCATCGACGAGATACTTGTCGTGATCCTTTTCCTGCCGGACCACGACCGTATTTTCCGGAGTCACTTCAATCAGCATAAACCATTCCTTCGCGCCCTGGGTAATGACCACTTCTTTCCCCAACCCTTTTTTCGTGATCTCAACCTGGAGATCGTCTTTTCCCTCGGCCAGTACAACCCCGGGAAGCGCACACAGCATCACCCCAGTGAATGCCAAGCAGGCCGAGAATACCAGCAGTCGCCAGGTCATGAGAGCCCGCATACGCATAAAGGATTCGCTCCCTCCGGTAATACCGCCGCCATTATATGATGCCGTCCTTTGCGAGGTAAACCAGGCGCGCCCAGCCCTTCCGGTTGAGAGGATGCCCATGCTAGGATCTCCCCCGCATGGATGCCATTCTCGCGACAGTCACACAATATGTCCCGGTCCACGTGCTCATCTGGCTGACAGTCGGTTCGCTGGTCGGATTTATCGGTACCCTGATCGCCATTCCATTCATTATGGTGCGGCTCCCGGCCGACTATTTCGACACCCGCACGCCGCGGCATTGGATGAAGGATCACCACCCGGTCCTTCGATTGGCCGGGCTGATCGTCAAGAATTTAGTCGGCGCCGTGTTTCTGCTGGCCGGCTTCGCCATGCTGTTTCTTCCAGGCCAGGGGATCCTGACCATGCTCATCGGCATTTCGCTCCTGGATTTTCCGGGCAAACGGAAGCTGGAGGCAAAAATCGTCGGCCAGCACACCGTGTTGCAGGCCCTCAATGCGATGCGCGCCAAGTTCGACAAACCACCCCTGACCCTTGCGCCAGACTCGTAAGCCGCCATGACGACTGACTCCAACCGCAAGACGCTCTATCTCATTGACGGGAGCGCCTACATCTATCGTGCGTTCTTCGCCCTCCCCGCCCTGAATAATTCCAAGGGCCTCCAGACAAACGCGGTCTATGGTTTCATGACCACGCTGTTGAAGATCCTGCGCGAGCGGAAACCGGACGGGATCGTCGTCGCGTTCGATGAACGGGGACCGACGCTGCGACAGCAGGAGTTCAAAGAGTACAAAGCCCAACGCCCCCCGATGCCCGAGGGCATGAGCGCCCAGATTCCCTATATCCACCGGGCCGTCGAAGCCTTGAATATTCCCGCCGTCAAGCAAGCCGGCTACGAAGCCGACGATCTGATCGGCACGCTGGCGCAAAAAGCGGAGCGCGCGGGCGATGACGTCGTGATCGTCACCGGCGACAAGGATATGCTGCAGCTCATCACGCCGCACGTGCGCATCTATGACCCGGTGAAGGACAAATGGTCGGGCGAACCCGAGTGTGTCGAGAAGTTCGGCGTCGAACCGGCGCGGGTGATCGAGATCATGGGGCTCATGGGCGATGCCTCGGACAACATCCCCGGCGTCAAAGGCATCGGTGAAAAAACAGCGATCAAGCTCATCGCGCAGTTCGGCACGATCGACGAATTGCTCCGCCGCGTCGAGGAAGTCACGCCGGCGCGCATCAAAACGATGCTGATCGAGCAGGCCGACAATGCCCGGCTCAGCCGCAAACTGGCGACCATCGACGTGAACAGCCCGGTTGAATTCGACGCGGAGGCCTTCCGGGTCAAGCCGCCGCACCAGGACCAACTGACCGACCTGCTCCGCGAACTGGAATTCACCGCGCTGCTGAAGACGCTTCAACCGGCAGCCAAGCCTGCCGAGACTCCGGCGGCGGCACTCACAATCATACAAGACGAGCCTTCCGCGGAACGATTCGTCAAAAGCCTTCCCGCAGGAACTCCACTCGCCGTGCAATGTCTCCTCTCGGGCGGATCCAGCGTCAGATCCGACGTGCTCGGATTCGCGCTGTCGTCGGGAGGACAGACCGCCTTCTTCCCGCTCGATGTGCACACCTACATGCGCCCGATCACGACGCTGTTACATGACCAGTCGCGCACAAAGGTCGTGCATGACCTGAAAGCCACGCTGCTCGCCTTCCATCGCATCGGCGTCACCGTCGCCGGCCCCTATCTCGACACGATGGTCGCAGACTACCTGCTCAACCCCAACCGCCGCGACCACAGCCTCGCGACCATTGCGATGGAGGCGGTCGGCCATCGCCTGGGCGAATCCCGCCCCGAAGCCAAGGCGCCGCAATCGCTCTTCGATGAAGATACCGGCTCGCGCGACGAAGCCGCCGAACAGGCCACCGTGCTGGCCAAACTGGCTCCGGTCATGATCGAACGTTTGACCGCCCAAGGCAGCCTGAAACTGTTTCATGACATTGAAATGCCGCTCGTGCCGGTGCTGGCCGAGATCGAACGGAACGGCTTCCTGCTCGACGTCGAAGGGCTCAGGGTATTGAGCAAGGAGTTGGAGCACGAACTCGACAAGATGATGGAAACCATCGCCGGTCTGGCGGGCGGCGAATTCAATATCAATTCGCCGAAACAACTGGCCGTCGTGCTCTTCGAGAAGCTCGGCCTCAAGCCGGGCCGCAAAACCAAGACCGGCTATTCGACCGACGAAGACACACTCACCCAGCTCGCGACCCAGCACGATTTACCTGCGCAGATCCTGACCTATCGCAGCATCAGCAAACTCAAATCGACCTA
>JACOEJ010000041.1 GCA_024998645.1 Nitrospira sp. | reverse complement strand
CCGCCTCCCTGAAGATAAAGCCAAGAAAAGAATGGCGCATTGTAGGGGAAGCGCCAGGTCATTTCAATCGTGCGTAAACCGCGCCCAGTTCGGATAGGGTTTAGCCCGATAGAGCGCATCGATATCGACTGGCACAGGCATGCCGGCGTCAGCCAGCAAGGTCGCCACTGTGCGCAAGGACAACCCGACGATGCCAAGAAAATCACCGCAGATCGTCTCGATGAACTCACCACCCGCGCCCTGAATGGAATAGGCGCCGGCTTTCCCCATCGGCTCTTGAGTCGCCAGGTATCGCTCGACGGCGGCTTCGTCATAGGCTTTCATCTGCACCGTGGCAGTCGAGACGGCCACGGCTTCATGATGAGGCGCCTGCCGACAGAGGGCCACGGCCGTATGTACATAATGCGGCCGCCCTGCCAATCTCGTCAGCATCGCGCGCGCATCGGCCAGGTCCACCGGCTTGCCCAGCATCTGTCCGTCGAGTTCAATCACGGTATCGCTGCCCAACACCAGAACGGTCGGTCGCGCAATCGCAATGGACCGCGCTTTCTCATGCGCAAAATACTCAACCTGTTGCCTTGGACTCCATCCAGGCTGAGGCACTTCTTCAAAATTCGGGGCGATGATCTCGAATGGAATATCGAGCAGCGCAAGGAGTTCGCAGCGGCGAGGAGAGGTTGAGGCGAGAATCAACTGCATCGCGATACAAGAGTCTGGGCCTCATTCGACAGATCATCGCCGGACACTCCATCTGTGACCTGACCATCGACGATCTGATTGGCCTGATAGCGGGCGATCATGGCCTCCACGTCTTCCGCGGATGATACGCGAAACATCTGGCCGCGCAACGCCGCCGCATGGGGGAAGCCTTTGCAGTACCACCCCAAATGTTTCCGCATGCGATGAAATTGCCCCGGACCGCAGATCGCCTGGAACTGCCGCGCATGGTCAAGCATCAATGCAAAGCGCGCGGCAAGTTCTATCGGTTGGTCTTTAATGCACGCGGCTGACGCATCGGCCCGTGCCACCGCACGGGCCTGTTCTTTGTCGCGAAAAAACCACGGCGTTCCAAGCACAGCTCGTCCGACCAGGACTCCATCCACCTGCGTGGATTGCACGCGACTCACCACCTCATTGAGGCTTTGGACATCACCATTCCCCAATATCAAGATTCCGGTCCCTTGGGCTATCTGGACGGCCCTAGCAATCGCCGACCAATCCGCTTCGCCACGATACATTTGCTGGAGAGTGCGCCCGTGCAGCGTGATCGCAACGGGCTTTTCTTGAATCAGATGCGATACCCAGTCTTCCACAATCACGGAATCGTATCCCAGCCGGGTCTTCACTGACAGCGGCAACTCGCGGCGCTGAACCGGGGCTGCTCCCTGGCGCCCGACATTCATCGCCTGAATCGCCGCGATCCTGGCCGGCTTAAACCCGACCTGCTCCAACGTCTGCCCGTTCGCCCAATCATGAATCGCACGACGCGTCGCTTGCATAATGGCATGGGCCACCTCAGGAGTCTTAATCAGGCCGGCCCCCGACCCGGATGAGGCGACATTCTTCGACGGGCACCCCATATTAATATCGATCCCATCAAATCCTAACTCGCAGGCCGCGTGCGTGGCCTGGTAGAACAACGCCGGATCCTTGCCATACAACTGTGCGACGACCGGCCGTTCCAATTCACTATAGATCAGCGTGTTCAGCAGAAACTCCGGCCCCCGACAGACATCATGAACGTGCGTGAACTCGGTAAAGGTCACATCAGGCCTGCCGTGCTGAGCGATGACTCGACGGAACGTCGCATCCGTCACCCCGTCCATCGGAGAGAGGCCCATGATCGGGCGCGGTAATGTTGTCCAGAAGCTCATGGGTGGATGCTCGCTGTTGGTAGTGGGGCTTCGCTCGCCGCTTGGTAGGCCTGGCGCAGTTCGGTCGCTTCCCGTTGCGCCAGTGGCTCCAGATCCGGAGCCAACTCCCCGACAAAGTCCACAAAGCGATCGATCTTCACGTCGAAATAATCATAGGATCGAGTCACCGAATGCGGCAGGCGAAACCAATAGGACACGAATCCGGCAAGCCCGATGTGTCGCTCCTCTAACCCTCGGCAGGTTTGAGGAAACATGGCTTCGACATCGCCACCCCAGTGCAAAATTTCGTAGGGAAGATACGTTGTTCGATACCGTTCGAGCTCCTCCGCACAGGCCGTTGGCGACATCCAGTTCGGCCCGACCGGCTCTGCCCGACTCGATACAACCTGCGCGTACTGGTCATAGGCCTTGGCCAGGGACTCCGTCTCTGAAACAGAGACAGAATCCGTTGAAAGTCGTGCACCGGCTCGCGTGGGAAGAAACGCACCTGCACCCAAATCACGCGGCAGATTCTGATCAAATACGCCTTTATATCGTTCTAAAAACCATGCCAACTCGTCAGCGATGAGATCACTGGTCTTCGTATCAACTTCAAGCGCCATCCCACGCAATTGCTCCAACCGCCCGCACCGAAGAATCTGATCCAACATCTCGAACAACACCGGGGGAATCGGCGCAGCATGGGCATCCGTCCAGCGCGGAAGGAGATTCGGATCCTCACTATTCACGACATCCGCCTTGTCGACCAGAGATTCATGGACGGCCAGCCCCGCGACATGGATCTCCACGACCCGCTCGACCGGAAACTCGCGCAGAAAGTCATCGACGAATTGTGCGAGGGACTGGGCCCGCCAGGCTCCAGAGTAGCGATAGACGGTCCATAGATGCCCGACATCCAGCACGAGCCCGCAGGCTGCTTGGTCTGTGACGCGACGAAAGTAGGCCGGAATCGAAAGGGTCCCGGCGACAAAAAACGTCAGCGGCGGCATCTCCAGAAGAAAGAGCGGAGAGCCGCCTCCCGGCAGCGCAGCTTGTTGATCAAAGACCGCCTGGACCATATTGATATTTTGGGCCACACTGTCCGCGCTCGCGGCCGTATAGAGCGGAGGCAGATAGGTCCCGAACGAGTAGCCGGCAATATGCTTCGTCGCACATTCATGATTCGACCAGGCGCTCCGGAGCAGAGAGAGATGGGAAGCTAGCACCCGGGCTTCTTCTTGAAACAATGGATCAGACTCAGCCCCCGGTTGCGTCACCCAGAGTCCTTCACCGTGGTAGGGAAGCGGCAAATCAGTCTGATCACGAACAGCGGCCAGCGCACTGGAGGTCGCCTGAAACACCTCCAAATACATCGGAAGGACTTGACGGCGTGTCAGGTCGGCGAGCAAGCTAAGAAGGTCTGGTGAATAAACATCCACCGACAGCCCGAGCCCTTGAACCGGGATCCGGTCCACTCGGTCTTGAAAAGCATGACACACATCACGCGACAGGGTCATCCGCCCACCCTTTCACTCCAGCAATATCCCCAGCACCAATCAAACTTAGTGTATGCCGATAAACTGTTGTATGACAAGGCTTTGGCAGAGACGGGGGAACTAGGATCCGTCTGCTATACTTCCCATACACCGCTGCAGCCAGGACACGCACCGGTCACCCTGAACACCCTGGCGATGCGATGGTAAGTCCAAACAATCAACAACCGAAAACGCCGAACCCCAAACTAACAGTGGTCGCACACATGATGACTCCAGGTGTCGTTCAAATTCCCGGTGACATTTCCGTGACTGAAGCGGCCACGCTCTTAGAACGTGAACAGATGCCCTGCCTGCTGGTGAAAGACACGGAGCTGCACTTCGGCTTGATGACGCCTTCAGACATTGTGAAAAAAGTGGTCGCTCTGGGCCTTGCCCCGGATGATATCGAAGTTCGAGCGATCATGTCTCACCCGGTGCACTTTATTGAATACGACCGCGCCGCGGAAGAGGCCACGACACTCATGATGTCTTCGGGTGCCCCCATTCTCATCGTCACCAAACAGGAACAACCGGTCGGAGTGTTGACCGCACGGGATCTCGTCTTATCCCCCAAACGCTGTCATACTCGAGTCCCTGCGACGATCGGCGTCATGGATTCCGACTCACCCGGAGCTCAGCACCAGGCCGTCATCGTGCAGCTCAGCCATGTCGGCGCCATGGTGCAGACCGCAACCCTCTTATTACCCGGCACACGCGTCTTCCTCAAATTCGCCCTTCCTGAACTGACAGCATCTCTGACCGTGACCGGAACAATCCTCGAGGACTATGACCCGGTCTACGAGTCCGGAAGAACCGGAACGGTGAGAGGCCCTAGTGTCGACGTCCAATTCACCGGACTCTCTCCAGCCGATCAATCCCGCATTAAGGCCTGGGTCCTTCAGAACTCGCCTAAATCAACCGATCTCGCCTAGTTGTCGCACAACTCACGATCTTCTTTGACCGCAAGAACCGCGACTGGTAGAATTTTTTCATTCACTTTTGTTCACTATACCTAACGGTGCCTATGGACTCCCCTATGAGACCTACTCAAAATCGCCCCCGCACAATCCTTTCCAATGATGAGGTCCTGACCCAGATTCGCGGACTCCTGGATAGGCCTGAAGACGACCTTCATGCCACCCTGATGAAGGAACTGCTGATCGGAGTTTTGAAGTTCCATGATTCGCATCTCGACCTCCTGGATCTGAAGATCATTAACCGCGCAATCAAGGAACTGCGCCACGCCTTTGCCGTCTTTAACGGTTATCACGATCGGCGAAAGGTCAGCATCTTCGGCTCTGCGCGCACTCCCTCCGATGATCCCAATTATCAGTTAGCCCATCGCTTTGCGGAACAAGTGGTGAAAGCCGGCTACATGGTGATCACCGGCGGCGCAGACGGCATCATGCGCGCCTCACAGGAAGGGGCCGGACGCGAAAACAGTTTCGGGGTCAATATCATGCTCCCGTTCGAGCAGGGCGCGAACGCCACGATTGCCAACGATCCCAAGCTGATCACCTTCAAATACTTCTTTACCCGCAAGCTGATGTTCCAGAAAGAAGCCAACGCGATTGCCCTATTCCCCGGCGGCTTCGGGACACACGACGAAGGCTTTGAGATCCTGACGCTGGCGCAAACCGGCAAGAGCGACCCGCAACCGATTGTCTGTATCCAGGCCCCCGGATGCGATTACTGGGATGACTGGTCCGCTTTCATTGTGAAGCAACTCCTGAAGCGACGGTTGATCAACGCAGAAGACCTCAGCCTCTTCAAAGTGGTGAATTCAGCAGAAGCGGCCGTGGAAGAGATTTCAACATTCTATCGCCGCTACCACTCCATTCGATTCGTCGGAAGATTGATGGCGATGCGGCTGAATTCCCCTATCTCGGCGGAGCATCTCGAGCAAATCCAGACTCGATTCAGCGACCTACTCTCTGAAGGACGTTTTGAACTGCGTGCGGCATTGGAAGAAGAACTGGACGAACCAACCATCGCCAATCTGCCCCGACTGGTTTTCCCATTCAACCGTCGGAGCGCCGGACGACTTCGCCAACTCATCGACCATGTGAATAGTCTTTGACGATCACGACAGTCGCTGCGACCACCCCTTTAGTCCACCCCCGATCACATGGTATTGTGGCGAACAATTATGAGTGATTCGCCACACAGCCGCCGATTCAGCACCCCCCCGAGCACAGTCCTCTATCATGCCGACTGTGCGGATGGATTTGGCGCAGCCTGGGCCATCTGGAAACAGTATCCCGCGGCCCGATTTATTCCCGTCAAGCACGGGAATCCTCCTCCCGCAGATGTCAAAGATCAGCACGTCGTGATCGTCGACTTCAGCTACTCACGACCGATTCTCGAAACGATGGCCGCTGAAACGAAAGACCTGCTGATCCTCGATCACCACATCACCGCCGAACAATCCCTTGCCGGCCTTCCCTACGCGTACTTTGACATGAAAAAGTCAGGCGCGGTCTTGGGATGGGAATGGGCGCACGGCACTTCTGCTCCTTGGCTGCTGCAATATATCCAGGACAAAGACCTCTGGAATTGGGCGTTGCCGGGCAGCCGAGAAATCAACGCCGCCATTGCCTCCTATCCATTCGACTTTCAACGATGGAATCGATTCAGCCAGCCGGAATTGGAACAAGAGGGCCGCGCGATCCTTCGATACGAACAGGAACTCGTCGGGAAGCTCGCCGCTCAGGCCGTGATGGTCGAGTTTCAAAGCGCCGTCATTCCGGCCGTACAGAGCGCCATCCTCACTAGTCAGATCGGGGAGCGCCTCTCGCCAGATCATCCGTTTTGCCTGATCTGGCACGATCGGGATAACCGGCGCTACTTCAGCATGCGGTCCCGAGAAGACGGCACCGATGTGGGGAGCATTGCGGCTTCTTTTGGTGGCGGGGGCCATACCCATGCGGCCGGGTTTTCCGTGCCTCTCAACGGTGATGGATCGCTTCCCTCAAACCCGGATCTGCCACGGCCACTCATTGATCGTCGCCGAACGCCCTAGCGGGCCCTATGCTCCCCCTGCGCGACGATAACCCGACCGAGCGACCGCCGATCGTGACGATTGCCATCATTGCGGTCTGCGCGGTGGTATTTGCCTACCAGTTCACGCTACCTGACAAGCCCGGCGAGGCGTTTGCCTTTCAATATGGGGCCATACCTGCCGTTATTTTTAGCCACGCAGCACTGCCAAACGACATCGTTTCCATTCCCGCAACACTGACGCTGGTCACGAGCATGTTCCTCCACGGCGGCTGGATGCATTTGCTCGGTAACATGCTCTATCTCTGGATCTTCGGCAACAATATCGAAGATGCGATGGGTCATTTCAAGTTTGCCATCTTTTATGTGCTCTGCGGAGTCCTGGCAGCCCTTAGCCACGCATTCACCGACCCGTCCTCTCAGATCCCTATGGTCGGCGCCAGCGGCGCCATTTCCGCGATCCTGGGAGCCTATCTCCTGCTCTATCCCAGAGCCCGTGTGCTGGTGCTGATCCCGCCTCCCTTCTTTGGAACCACCTCTGTACCGGCCGTCATTGTCTTGGGGTTTTGGTTCTTGGGGCAGCTATACAGCGGAGGACTGTCACTGGGATCGCACGGCGGAGGGATCGCGTTCTTCGCTCACATTGGAGGATTCGTGGCAGGCATGGCTCTGGTAGGGATCTTCAAACAACGGGATGTACCCTTCTTCGCACCAGAGCACTCCGGACGTTACTAAACGGTCCTGAGTGCTAGGCGGCGTCGAGCATTTCTCTGACTTTCTCCACCAATCCGACTTGCCGATAGGGCTGTTGCAGCACAAATCGTCGATTGATCCGATGATGCGCGATCGTCTGATCGTCATAGCTCGACACAAACAGCGCTTTCATCGTGGGTTGATGATTGAGAAGCCTGCGAGCCAATTCCCGACCTCCGATCTCGGGCATGACCAGAGGGCTCACCGTTAAATGCACAATGCCTTGGTAGCCCTGGGTCAACATCAATGCCTCAACGGAAGAAGCGGCCTCCAGCACCCGATACTTGTGCCGGACCAGCATCGAGCCGACCAGCTTGCGACTGATCTCATCTTCCTCAACCAGTAGAATCGTCTCGTTTCCCTTGGCCAGCATCGACTTGGGAACCGGCTCCTCATGCGCATTGACAACCCGTGCGCCCGGCAGCCAGACCCGAACCACTGTCCCTTGCCCTGGCCGGCTATCCACCTCAACCATCCCACCGTTTTGCTTGACGATCCCGTAAACCGCCGTCAGTCCAAGCCCGATATTGGTTTCTTTCGTCGAAAAAAACGGCTCGAACATCCTTGCCTGCGTGTCCAGATTCATTCCCGTTCCGGTGTCGCTGATCTGCACCAGCACGTCGTGAGATGGCTTCTTGCCGACTCCGTTGGCATGAGTAGCGCCCGACAGACCTGCACCTGAGCGAGCCTCAATCACCAGTCGTCCGCCGCTCGGCATAGCATCCCGCGCATTGACCACCAGCTGGAACAGCACCTTTTCCAACCCCTCACGATCGACCTCCGCATAAATCGGGGATTCGTCTTGATGGATCGCGAGATCAATCTGAGCCGGGAGTAGACTGCTGATGGCGCTCCGAAGATCCGTCAGGACCGTCTGTACCGACAGCACCTGACGAACCTGCTTATCTTCCAAATTGAGCGCGATCAATTGAGCCGTCAATGCGGCGGCTTTCTCACCGGTCTTAAAGATCTCGTCAGTCGCAACCCGCAGAGGATCGTTGGGCGGCAACTGAGCCAGCAACACACCGGTCTGCTTCCCGATCACCGAAAATAACTCGCCGAACTCCTTAGCAATCCCGGCCGCCATCCGTCCGACGGCCTCCATCTTCTGCGCCTCGCGCAATCGCCGCTCTAACCCTTGTCGCACCGCCAGCCCCTGCTGCAGCTTGTCCTGGGACTGCGTCAGGTCCTTGTTCAATCCGGCGATGCGGGCTTCCAACTGCACCTTGCTCGCTGCCAATTGCTCTTCGATTTGCTTCAATGATTCGACGTCTTTCAACAATGTCGACTTCTCTTCTTGGACAACCGTCACAGTTTCCAGCGCCAACCCATAGAATACCGCCATCACAAGGAGCACCGGCACGCCAAGCAAATGGCCGACCGCGACGGTTTCACTGTGGACAATACCTTCATACAACAATGCGGCATACCCGGCGCAGAGGAGAAGACACAGCCCCATCATGTGACTCAGGCGCCGTACTGAGGCTGCCACCAGCATCAAGACAAAGTATGCGGTATAGAGATCTGGGCGCGCGTTCCCTGAAAGATAGATCGTCCCTGTCACCAGCACCGTATCAACGGCCACGAGCGCGCCATTGACCCAGGCTAACTCGAACCAGGCACCCGGCAACAAGACGAGCATTCCCACGAATGCCCAAATTCCGACGACCATCCCGTCGCTTTTCAAACGGCTGATGACCGACTCCGTTCCGAAGAGCAGCTCATAGGACAGGATCACGCTCACCAGGCATTGCAGGAAAATCAGCCGTGAGCGGGGGTGCGTAAGGAATTGGTGAAATCGACTGTTGGCTGGAGTTGACGCTATTGCCGCCGTTGTATTCACAGGATTGTCCTCCTGATAGACCACGCGTAAGGACAGCAACTTCTGTACCCTGTTGAGGCATCAGAATCAGTCGATTGGCATAGCAATACAGAAGTCTTTCCGTGACTCAGCCCGAAGATTGGACCCTACGGTCCATACAAAATCGAACGGCTGCCTGGAAATTCACAAGAGGGTCTATCGATTGTGCATCATTAGTGAGGCATCCATGGCGTGAGGGCGAGCGCAACTCGAGCGGGTCTGGCGGTACCGATTCTTCTCGCCATTACTTACACAGCAAGTAACTTCATAAACTGGCTAGCGCGGCCCGTCGCCTCATCACCCGACTCTGCAAGGAAGGTAACATGCCCCATTTTTCGGCCCGATCTGAGCGTGCGCTTTCCGTACAGATGGAGCTTGGCCCCGGGAATCGTCAGGAGGTCTCTGCATCCAGTAGAACTCGTAATCTTCTCAACGTCATGGCCGATCAGGTTCACCATGGCGGCAGGACACAACGGTCTGACTTCTCCAAGCGGCATTCCACACAATGCCCGCACCTGCTGCTCGAATTGTGACACGGTACACGCATCCAACGTGTAGTGTCCGGAATTATGCGGACGCGGCGCGATTTCGTTGATCAACAGACGATCCCCACGAAGCTGAAACAGCTCAACACAAAACACCCCGATACCACCGAGAGCTTCCACGGCATGAAGAGCCAAATCCTTCGCCTGCGTGAAAACCTCGGGAGAGACCATAGCCGGAGCTACCGTCATCCGAAGAATCCCGGCCTCATGCCGGTTTTCAACGACCGGATACAGGCGATGCTCCCCATTTGCACCCCGAACAACCAGCACCGATAACTCCCGCACATAATCCACCATGGACTCGACAATCCACCGCGCACCGGTCGGCACCATTGTCCGAAGTGCCACTTCCACCTCCGCGATGTCGGCCGGCTGCCTGATGGTCCACTGGCCCTTCCCGTCGTACCCCGCGGTAGCCGTTTTGCAGATCACGGCATACCCGAAAACTTGAACAACGTCGGCAAGTTCAGCGGGATTCGTCACCACCGAAAACGACGGAACAGGAAGTCCCTGCGCCTGCAAAAATTGTTTTTGATCGATCCGATCTTGGATGACTCGAAGCACGGCCCCAGACGGACGGACAGGGCAGATCTGGCTCAACTGTTCACAGAGCGATGCCGGCACATTTTCCCATTCGAACGTGACAGCAGACACCAGTTGGCTGAATTCACGGTAGGCCGAAGGATCTGTAAAAGCAGCGGAGAAAGACCGGCTCGCGAAACCATGCGCCGGCGCATCGGGATCCGGATCCCAGACGGCGACCTGATAACCAAGCCGCAGCGCCGCACGGGTGAACATAGCGCCGAGCTGCCCGCCACCCAATACCCCGAGGGTCGCACCGGGTCCGAGGGGCTGCATGGTCACGACCGCTGACTCGTCCGATCCGCTTGGAGACTACCCACGCTGGTTCCCTGAGCCTCCGGAGAATTGAGGACACTTTCAGTTTGGGACGTGCGGAACGCCTTCACACGATCGGCAATCCAAGGATACCGGCCTGCCAGGATTTGGGCAGCCAGCAAGGCGGCATTTTCCGCCCCTCCGATGGCAACAGTCGCCACAGGAATTCCTTTCGGCATCTGAACGATAGACAGCAACGAGTCCAGTCCTCGAAGGTTTTCCGTGGGAATGGGAACACCGATGACGGGCAAATGGGTCTTGGCGGCCAACATGCCCGGAAGATGGGCCGCCCCGCCGGCGCCCGCAATGATGACTTCGATCCCTCGTCCCGGTGCGGTCTCGGCATACTCAAACAGCCGGTCAGGTGTCCGGTGAGCCGACACCACTAAGAGTTCATAAGGAATCTCAAATTCCGAGAGCAGCGCGCCGGCTTTCTCCAGAATCGGGAAATCGGATTTGCTGCCCCCGAGAATCCCGATGAGCGGACCCTGCGCCTTGCTTACCCGGCGAGATGATCGTCCTGTTCCAGCCATACCAGCGCACTCCTTCCTTCATCCCAGAGCCACCATAACCCGAAAAACAGAGCGCCACCTTAGCGATTCTTCCGGAACGGGTCAAGGTGAACCCTCTCACTGTACGCAACTCCACGTATGCCGGTTCTGCACTTCAAATTGACCTCTGCCCAATGTTTCTCATATGATGTGCGATGTACGGCTCCTATACCGCCATCGCCTGAGGAGATCACCGTCGTGGCTCGCCTTGGTTCAGGTCTGAAAAACAAAGTCCGTTCGCTCATCGCGAAGGACAGCGGCCTGAGCGAGATTGCGATCGATGACCTTGCCACATCCAGCAAGCTCCAGTCGTGGGAAGCGGTTCAAATCCCGGAACGGTTGAAGTTTTCTTCCCGACTCGCCATTAAGCTCGTCATCCTGTTTCTCCTCATCATTGCTTTTGTTCCTTGGACACAGACGATCACCGTCACTGGTCAACTCTCCGCCTATTCGCCATATGAGCGGCCACAAGATATTGAAGCGCAGATCACAGGGCGCATCCAAAAATGGCATGTCTTCGAAGGCGTGCGCGTCAAACAAGGGGATCTCATCCTGGAGTTGGAGGATTACGATCCG
This sequence comes from Nitrospira sp., assembly GCA_024998645.1. GTDB lineage: Bacteria > Nitrospirota > Nitrospiria > Nitrospirales > Nitrospiraceae > Nitrospira_D. Next base: position 19,964 of record JACOEJ010000041.1, on the reverse strand, counting down.
AACTTCATGGCTCCAGACCTCTTGTCGTTCCTCGATCAACGCAAGAAAGCGCTTGAACAAACCCGCCAGGCCGCCTTGTCACGGGCAGAGCAACTCGACAAACGCATCAAGGAAATGCAGAACCTGGTAAAAGCCGCCGTTCCCTCAGCCCAGGCCCGCGTCGTCGAAGCCGAGAATAAAGTGCGCGAGGCCTACCAGAAAGTGGAATCAGCCAAGATTGGCGTTACGACAGCAGAATTAAATGTTGATCGTCACAAACAACTGGCCGAGCAGGGCCTAGTGTCCCAACGGGAGTTGGAGTTGACCATCCAATCCGCGATCGCCAGTAAGGCCGACCTGGAAGGAGCGCAGGCCAATTTGAGAGCGGCCGAGCAATCGATGAAAGCCCTCGGCTTTGGACGCCAACAGATCAGTGCCGAAGTGTTGCAACGGTTACTGGACGCTGAAGCGGCGCGGGATGCTTCTGTAGGCGAGGCCGCCAAAGCTGCTGATCAATTGGCTGACGTCTCTCTCCGCATGTCGAATGCCACCCAACGGCGAAGCGCCAGCAAAGTTCTGGCTCCCATCGATGGAACGGTCGTCAAGATGGCTCAAGCCGGAGCAGGTGAAACGGTTCGCCAGGGCGACAAGATCGTCCGTATCTCGCCGAATAGTCTCGACAAAGCCATTGAAATGACCGCTGACGGCATCGATGCCCCGCTACTCAACGTCGGGCGGAAAGTCAAAATCCTCTTCTACGGCATTCCGGCTATTCCGCTTCCCGCCTGGCCTGAAGTAATGGCGGGCACCTATACCGGTGTGATCAAGGTCATCGACCAGGTGGACGACGGCAAGGGCAATTTCCGTTTCTGGGTGGTGCCGGATCCTGAAGACCGGACATGGCCGGAACAAAGTCATGTGCGGCAAGGCACCAAAGTCATGGGCTGGGTCATCCTCAATCGTGTCCCCCTCTGGTATGAGCTGTGGCGGCGCTTTAATCTCTTCCCGCCTGATTATCAAGAGCGGCCGCCAAGCCTCATCGACACGCTCTTACCGAAAGCGGGACGAGGTGCGAAGTAACCGCCCCAACCAGTATCGTTTTCTTTTTGAATCACCTGTCCGGCACCCATCCGTTCATACCCTATGTCCACGAGACGGCGGGCGACAACGTGCTCATATCCAAGAGAGCAAAGGAGTAGCCATGATGCTGTTACGGTTCGGCCTCGTACTTGGAGCGCTCTTTCTATCTGCGACAGCAGTTCCGTTCAATGCCGCCGCAGCTGAGGGAGACTCGGGAAAAGGGCTTCCCGCAATTCCGTTGAGCGTGGATGAAATCCACGCCTGGATCGATCGCTCACATCCGCTGTTAAAAGGGGCAGGGAGTGAGAAAGTGATGGCACGCGGCCGAATGCTCAAAGCCCTTGGAGCCTTTGAGCCTGTCCTTGTCAATGACACCGAAATCGAACGGTTTATCTCAAAGGATAAATTCGGCACCCAATCAGTGGGTTTCAACGACACGCTCATTGAAGCCAGGAATCCGATGGGATTTCGGTACAGCGCAGGGGTCCGACAAGCCATTGGCGATGCCAAGATCCCTGACCTTTCCTTTGGGAACGGCCAACAGCAAGTCATTCTGGGAGGGTTCTTTCCTCTCCTGAAAGGCTTGATGGTCAATCCCGACAATGCGGAACTGCAGCGGTCGGAATTAGCTGACCCCCGAGCGGATATCCGTATCGCACAAACCCGCCAGGATTTATTCCTCGCAGCGGCCACCCAATTCTGGGACTGGGTTGCGGCCGTCCGCTATGTCGAAGTTCAGCGCAGGGCACTCAAAGTGGCAGAGGATCGGTTTAAGCAGGTTGAAGGGCGGGCGAAGGCCGGAGCCGTCGCGCCGCTGGACGTCGTTGAAGCCAACCAGGAAGTCCAGCGCCGTAGAGAAGTCTCCATTGCCGCACAGCGCCAGGTGGAGCAGGAACAATTCAAACTCTCCATGTTTCTGTGGGAGAACAATGCCCCGGCACTCCCCTCCCTCGACCGGGTCCCGGACTTCCCGGCACAAATGCTTTCTCCAACGCCTGACGCCGTCAAGGCCCATAAAGTTCAAGCGAAAGCCGAACGGCCTGAAATTAGAGAAATTGGAATCGAAGCGAAAATGAACGATATCGACCTGGAACTCGCCAAGAATAACTTACTCCCGAGCCTGGACGCCGAAGCCGCACCGGCCCGCGCCCCTGAGAAATTCGTACTCGGCCTCGGCTACCGCTTTGGGCTTGAACTCAGAATCCCCATTCTCCAGCGTAGAAGCCGCGGCGAAGTGCTTGAAGCCCAGGGCAAGGCAGACCGCTTCGTCATGGTCCAAAAGTTCCGTGAACAGCAAGTGGTGGTCGACGTCGATAACGCCCTTTCGGCGATCGAGAGAGCCAAGGAACGGATGGAAGCCGCGGTCCAATCCTTGCGCCTCGCCAGAACGCTCGAAGAAGGTGAGCGATTCCGTTTTGGGTTGGGCGCCACCAGCGTCCTCTTTGTCAATCTCCGTGAGCGCAATTCTGTGGACTCCGAAGCGCAGGTTATTCGGGCCAAGGCCGATTACCAGAAAGCCCAGGCTCTCTATCAATGGGCCATTGGCGCCTGGGCCAAGAGCAACCCGAGTGCGGTTCCGGTCAGTTACCGGTCTCGCGACTAAGTCCGTGTAAACGTGGAATTTACAGCGGATATTTGCTAGGGTGACCGTATCAACGTTGATCCAGCAACGTCACGAGTGCGCCTCGTGACGAGATTTCTCTCTGCCCCGCGCCTCGGCGATTTAGCGTAAGGATCTGAAAGACATGGCCCAAGGCCATTCGGATACGCAGCCGAACCTCTTCCAGGCTATGCTCGGACACCTGGGGCTCCTCTTCCGCCTTGAGAAGAAGGTCCTCGGGCTCATCTTCTCCTATTCACTTGCCATCGGACTGTTCTCACTGATTGTGCCGTTGACGGTTCAGGAACTCGTCAATACCTTCGCCTTCGCGATTCAACCCATCACCATCGTGACCCTCGCCGTCATCATGGCGTCGGCCCTGGCCTTTGTCGGCGTCTTCAAAACCCTCCAGTATTATGCCGTCGAAGTACTGGAGCGACGGGTCTTCGCGCGCATTACGCTCGCCATGACGCAGCAACTCCCGCTCATGCAATATCAGAAGTTCAAACCGCGCTACGCCAATTATTTCCTCGAAACGGTGTTGATGCAGCGTGCCCTCTCCGTCTTGCTCGTCGACTTGATCAACGTCATCGTCGGCGGAGCAGTGGGAATGTCCATCCTGGTCTTCTACCATCCCTATTTCTTGCTCTACGACGCCCTGTTGCTCGCAGGGTTCAACGTGATTTTCTTCCTGCTCTCGCATGGCGGGTTACGGACTACCATCGCCGTGTCCCATGCCAAATACGAGACGCTGCACTGGATGCAGGAAATCTCCTACAACTTACTGCATTTCAAGGCGACCGACAGCCAGCCACTGCTCATGCAGAAATCCGACCAACTGGTCGACAACTATGTCGCAACCAGGCGAGAGCGCTTCGCCGTCCTCGCCCGTCAATATCTCGGCGCGGTCGGATGGCAGGCCATCGGCCACAGCAGCCTCATTGCCACCGCCGGGTGGCTCCTCTCGATCGGTCAACTGACGATCGGACAGTTAGTAGCAGCCGAAGTTGTCGTGGCAGGGATGCTCACTAGCTTCGACGCCGTCGTCAAGCGGATGGGCCACGTCTATTACTTTATGACTGCGTTGACAGAACTCGACCAGTTCTTTGCGCTCCCCAAAGACCAGGAGTCGGCGACGCTGTCCGTTCCGTTGCCGGATCCCACCATCCACGGGATTCGCCTCACTTGCAAAGACCTGGCGGTTGCGCACCCTGGAGCCCCATCCACTTTTTCGAACTTTGACCTGGAAGTCATGCCGGGTGAAAAAGTCGGCATCTATGCCAGTACCACCGTCGCGAAAACGGCTCTCGCCCGCGTCCTCGCAGGATTGGAAGCTCCAACCCATGGCGTCATCCGTTACAACGGCGTCGACCTTCGCCATCTGGATCGCACCGCCGTCAACCGTTGTCGCGGATTCATGCTCGACTCCCAACTCACCTTGTTCGAGGGCACGATCGAAGAAAATATCGTGTTAGGCCGGTCCTATGTCCCGTACAGCGATGTCCGCTGGGCTCTCCGCTTCACCGAGCTGGAAGAAGAGATCGACTCCTTACCACAAGGTATCAAGTCCCACGTACGCACACCCGGCAGAGTGCTGGCCGCAACCCACATTATGAGAATCCTGCTCGCACGCGCCATCCTCGCCCGGCCGCAAATTCTCATTTTTGACGGGATCATTCACAACATGCATCCGACGATGCGGGAGACGATTCTCCGGCGCCTCTGCTCGAAAGACGAACCCTGGTCAGTGGTGTTTGTCTCCAACGATCCCAACCTGACGCCCCACGTCGACCGTCGGATCATCATCGATTAACCAAGGACACCGCTGTGGGATTGCTCGATCGTCTTCCTATCCCTAAACCGACCGGCGCCCAGCTTGTGATTAGCCTGCTCATCGCCGGGATCGGCTGGTACAGCGGACAAACCCTGAGTCAAGTCGACCAGGACCTGCGCATCATGTATACGGAATACACACTCGGCGCGACCGACCTCGCGCATATTTCCGCCGACACCATGCGCTACCGCAATACGATTATTCGGGCCCTGGAGGCCGACAGTCAGAAGGACTTCGAACGCATTACGGAATCGCTCCCCGTTCAGCGGGCGAAAATTCAGCATGCCATCGACCGGTACGCGGCAGCAGGCCTGCGTGTCTCCCGCAGCGGACGGAGCGAACCGGAGGACATTGAATCCGTTCGACGCAGCCTCGATCAATACTTTTCAGCAGCCAGCACGACCGTGCAGCTTCTGACACAGGAATGGACGGCGAACTCTCCGGCCGAGCGCGAATCCCTGCGCCGAAAAGCGGAAGAGCATGCCTCCGACAATGCCGGCCCCAAAATGATTCAGGTGAGCCTGGCTCTCGACCATTTGTTGGATACCGTCGCCGATGTGGCGAAGGATATGCGCGATGAGGGAACAAAGACGATTCAGGCCAGCAGCATGACGTTAGTGGGTGGGAGTTTCTTTATTGCGTTGCTCAACTTATTCCTGGGCAAACGCAGAAAACCGGTCGATGACGACAGCGACGCGGCCGCCGATCTCCCTTCTGACACGACGGATCGTAAGCGTATCGGCGGACCATCCGCCTCACCCATCCCAAGCGAGACCCACTAGGTTGGCATACGCCCGACTGCCCGAAGAAGTTCAGCCCGTTCGTCGGCCGAGAGTTCTTTCCAGCTTCCTGCTCCCAATCCGGCAATGCCAATGTGCATGATCCTGACACGGTGCAGCCCCGTTACCCGATAGCCCAGGGCCTGACACATCCGTCGAATCTGACGATTGCGCCCCTCCGTCAAGATGATACGAAACCGGTTCGGTCGCACGCGCTCCATGCGGCAAGGCTTTGTCTTGCTGCCGAGAATAACAACGCCCTCCGCCATGTGCGTGAGAAACCCCTCGTCGAATGGTCGATCAACATCCACCACATATTCCCGTTCATGACCAAACTCCACGCGCAGGATTTCGTTCACAATGTTTCCATCATTAGTGAGTAAGATCAGGCCGGATGAATCCTTATCCAACCGTCCGATCGGAAAAATACGCTCAGGATGGCCGATTTCGGCGATGATATTCCGAGGCACGTGCGACTCACTCGTCGTCGTCACCCCGACCGGTTTGTGATACTTGATATAGATGAATGCCTGCCCCCAGGGGATCACCGTCCCGTCGCAGGCGACGACATCCGTCCGACTCACCCGGTCACCCAGCGTCGCAACGGCCCCATTGATCGTCACCCGGCCAGATTCGATACGCTGGTCCGCCTCGCGCCTGGAACAGATACCATGCTCGGTAAAAAACTTATTGATGCGGATGGGAGAAGAAGGCGCGGGCTGAACGTCGCGCGTCATCGTGGCGAACGCCTCAATGAACCCGGCGGCCGGCTTTGATCCGGCCGAGCATGCGATAGATCAAACGGGCAATCGCAAATTGCGGCGCCACGAACCCTTCGATCGGAGCGATCTCACTGATATCCATGCCGACAATCCCCGGCCCGTTGGCCAAGGCCGTGACCAGATGCAGAGTATCGTACCAGCCGAGTCCGCCTGGTTCCGGCGTACCCAGGGCAGGAATAATAGCGCTATCCAGCCCGTCGCAATCGAATGTCAGATACACAGGTCCCGTACAGGCGGCCACCACTTCCGGCACCCACCGCGCCGCTCGCCCCTCGTACGGACCTGATGGATCGAGAATCGTGGCAGCAAAGAATGTCGAGATGCTCTTGGTTGTCTTGATCCGTTGGATTTCTTCCGGACAGATCGACCGGATCCCGACTTGCACGAGGCGATGCCCGTCATCCACGACTCGGGCCATCACACTCGCGTGGCTGAACGGATTTCCCCCATAGGCCTGGCGCAAATCGCCATGCGCGTCGATTTGCACCACGCATAAATCGGGGTAGCGTTTCGCATGTGCCCGGATTGCCCCGAGCGCGCCGGTATGTTCGCCTGTGAGGGTAACGAGAAATCGCCCGGTCCCGACATGCGGGGCGACAAATGACTGAATGGCGTCAACAGCCTGCCCGTCCACGCGCCCTTGAAGATCAAGCGTCGTCGCGGTCGCGATGCCACCCCATTCACGGAACGGCTCACACCCGAGCTGCTCATCGTAAAACTCCACCTGAGCGGACGCCTCAAGAATGGCGGAAGGTCCGCGGTCTGATCCGAGAATATAGCTGGACGTGTGTTCGTACGGAGCCGGCAGAACATAGACGCCGGCCCGGTCAGGATGGCACCAGGGCTCATCGATCCCCAGGAAGTTGTGGTCGGGGCCTTCCCACCCGGCAGGCAGTGTCATAGCTGTTCTTCCACCACAAACGCCGGCATGCGGTGCCTGTCCCTGGGCAACACGCTCAGACAGATTAGCGGCGAGAGCGCTTGGGGATATTTTCTTCGGGGATAAAGACGGCCAAGGCGATGACCGTCGTCCATCGATCCGGCTTGCCGACCGCCGACTGGGTGATATTCAATGTGCGCACGATTTTGCCGGCCATCTTAAAGACCTGCTCGCGCTCTTTCCAGGCGATATTCGGATCGAACTCCACCCCCAACGTGGTGGCCAGCATCTGGGCGGCGAGATCTTCGGTATATTCGCCGGTCTCCTCATCGGTCTCACCGTGCGCATGGTGCTCAGAGAGATAGCCATAGGTCTGACGATCGGTCGGGATCGCGAGCCCGATGGACGCAGACACGAGGCGGTTGCGTTCATTCGTCTCCGATCTGGCCATGACACAGAAGGTGATTTCCCCGGGGTTCAGCATTTTTTCACCCCGCTTGCGCGGGATAATTTTGCAATTCGGCGGAAGGATCGACGAGACCGTCACAAGATTGCAGTAGGCCACACCGGCACTGCGGAGGGCTTGTTCAAAAGAAGCCAGCTTCTCCTTATGAACTCCCACTCCTCGCGTCAGAAACATCTGTGTAGGTACCATCGTCGTCGTCTCCCTTGTCTATCCGCAGGCTGACCGCGCTACATTGACGAAAAGTTGTATTGGGCCGCTGTTGTACCAAGATTGTCCGGGGTTCGCAATATCCTCACAGGATTATTTCTACGATCCCCCGACCGGTTCTTTCAGATTCAGGACCAGCAACCGCGGCTCGGTCATATCCTCAATGGCCGCTCGTACGCCTTCCCTCCCCAATCCGGAATCCTTCACGCCCCCATAAGGCATGTGATCCGCTCGAAACGTGGGAATCTCGTTGGCTAACACGGCGCCCACTTCTAAATGACGAAAGGCGTGAAAGACCTTATTGATATCCTGTGTGAACACGCCTGCCTGCAATCCGTAGTCGGATTGATTCAACGCCGCAATAGCATCGCTGAACTGCCGGTAGGACGACACCGTGACCACGGGACCAAACACTTCCTGGCAAGACACTTTCATTTCCGGCTTCACATTCGTGAGCACCGTGGCTTCCAAAACCGTTCCCAGGCGCTTTCCACCGAGCAACACCCGGGCTCCTTGTGACACGGCCTCTTCAATCCATCCCTCGACGCGCTGCGTGGCCGCAGGATCGATCAACGGACCAACGGTCGTCGTCTCATCCGTCGGATCACCGGCTTTCAGCCTGGCGACTTGCAGCAGCAGTTTGGTCGTAAACGTATCGGCCACCGAATGATGAACAAGGATGCGCTGGACCGAAATGCACGTTTGCCCGGCATAGCCAAACCCGCCGCTGGCGCACCGTTTGGCAGCCAGATCAAGATCGGCATCCGGCTCGATGATCACGCCGGCATTGCCCCCGAGTTCGAGCGTCACCTTCTTCTTGCCGCACTTGGCTTTCAGCATCCAACCGACCGGTGCACTGCCCGTAAAACTCAGCAACTTGAAGCGGGGATCAATCACCAGCCGTTCCGCGAGCGCATTATCACACGGCACCACGTTCAGCCCGCCGGCAGGGAGTCCGGCCTCTAAGGCCACTTCGCCCAGGAGTAACGCGGTCAGCGGGGTCTGCGGAGCGGGCTTGATCAGAATCGGATTGCCGGCAGCCAGCGCCGGCGCGACCTTGTGAACGACCAGATTGAGAGGGAAATTAAATGGCGTGATACCGACGATAGGGCCCACTGGAAACCGGCGAACCATTCCAAGATAGGATTCGGTCTGGGGTGTCCAATCGAGCGGAACGACTTCGCCGGGAATACGCTTGGCCTCTTCAGCCGCGATCGTCAACGTCTGTACCGCGCGATTGACCTCGCGCTTCGCGTCGGCGATCGGCTTGCCGGCTTCTGCGGTGATCGTTTGAGCGAATTCATCCCGCCGACGATAGAGCAGCGCCGCCATATCCTGGAGAATATTATAGCGGGCATGGGATGGCAGCTTCGCCATGACGGGCGCGGCGGCCACCGAGGAGGCAATGGCCTCTTCAACATCGCTCTCACCGGCCTGACAGACTTCCGCAAAGACGTTTCCCGTGAATGGATTCGTCACGCCAGCCGTGATGGCGCCGTGTTTCCAGACTCCGTGGACGAGAAACGGACGTGCTTCCTGCAAACGCGCGATCTCCCTCTAGGACGAAGCAGGAATGGAGGCAGGCTGATCCGCCTCGGCGGCTTTCTGCTCAGCCGCAGCTTTGGCAATGAGTTCGTCCGTTCCCCAATCACGCACGGCTTCCAACGTAAAGCTTTCATACGTGGACACCCCGTGGCAGGACGGACAGTCTGGCATCGGCACTTTTCGGTAAAATACTTCTCCCAGACAGGACATACAAACCCAAAACTCAGCCGTCCCCTCATGCTGAGGCACTGACCAAAATGATTGCGTGGAAGCCATAGTTACTCCTACGTTATGGCACGTGTGGATCACGAACAAGCGGCCTCGAGCTTTCAACAGACCGCACGGGTCGACTGAGAGACTCACGCTCTGTCCCTCCGCGTGAATGCGGAGCACTCGCGAGCAGCCGATCGATTTCTTCGGCAAACATTTCGAACGGAAACGCTCCGGGAATCGCGATCGCAGGTTCTTTTTCCGTAGGGCCGCTCGCCGTCCGGATCAGAATGAATCCGGGGGTTCCATGAAATCCCCAGCGATTGGCTTCTTCCCGATCTTCAAAAATTGACGCGACGTGAGACTTTTCTTTGAGGCAGCGTTCAAATGTCGCTTGGGTCAACCCGATGGCGACGGCGTGCCGCAGAATGACCGCTTGATCTATCCGCCCACCCTCTGCAAACAGGCGATCGTGCATCGCCCAATACTTTCCCTGGCCCCCGGCGCAACGCGCCGCCAACGCCGCATCAAGGCCAGGACCCTGGTCAGCACGCGGATAGTCGCGGTAGAGAAACTTCACTTTGCCTGTATCCACATAGCGCGCTTGGATTCTCGGCCAGGTTTCTCGGAAGAATTTCAAACAGTAGCCGCACGTAAAGTCCGAATACTCAATCAGCGTCACCGGCGCGTTGGCCTGGCCCCTCATACGATTCTCAACCTGGCCGGATTCATCCTTGGCACCGGACACGGACGGGAGCAGTGAGAGGCAAACCGCTACCACCCAACCCGCCATCGTCACGCCAGGCCGCGGGCTCTTCATGACGTTCGCTTGTCCCGCGCCCGCTGCCGCTCCAACAAACCCATCATCAGCAGAGGCCACACCACCGTCGCATCGCTGAGCACTTCGGCAAACCGTCCACCGTCGGCAGGAGGAACAAACTTGCCCCAGGAAATTCCTTCTTGATAGGTGCAGCCGCTCAGGCCGCCCCAGTAATCCGGTTCGGGGCAGATCCGCACGCCGTATTGGAAACGCGGCGGCTTCACATTGAGCCCCAGCCGATGGTTGCCGATTTCGATATAGGGCCCGACTTGCTGCGCCCAATTTCGCGGCACCCCGCCGCCGATCGTAAAAATCCCGATCTTCTTGGCGGACAAAATCTGACCGGCATAGCTATTGAGGTCAAGGTAGGGATTGAAGGACGGGAGAGACTGATGGATGCTGCGCAACACCGCCAGATCGTCTCCGGGCTTGGCTTGAGAACGGGCCTGGGCAATCGCCCGTCCCATGGCCCAGGTTCCTACATCCAATCCCATTTCTGAATCGGTATAAGCCGGGATATAGACCGGCACCTTCTTCAGATAGGCGCTCTTCAGAATCCCGTCTCCTTCATACTCTTCAGCCAGCGTCTTACCCAACTCCCGTGTCAGGATCTCAGAAGAGAGTGGCGTATCATAGTTCACGCGCTTCAGCGTCTGCGAAACCACCTGCTCCACATAATTGAGATTGGATTCCATCTCCAGCGTATCGTAGACGCGGTTGTAGCCCTTCTCGAACAACTCCTCATCGGACATCGCGGGATTGACACGATAATGCGTCTTTCCGATCGACTCGCTCAGGCCATGCGCGATCAGCGCGCCGGTGGAAATAATACAGTGGACCATTCCGCGATCCACCATCGTGCTGATGATCTTGCCCATCTTGGCGATGGTCATGGCCCCGGAGAGCGTCAACACAACCTTGCAGTCGGCATCCTCGATCATCGCGTTGAGGACTTCGAACGCTTCGCCCAACCGGCGGCCGCCGAACGCCGTCTTGCCCATCGCGACCAACAGATCGTTGAATGAGCCGATTTTGTCCGGGTCGAGCGGCTCGAGCGCTTCTAAGCCGTCTTTCCCGCCATCATGAAATTCACGTGTCGCCATAGCCCATCACCGTCCAAAAATATGATTACAAAAGGCGCATTCCTTATACACAACCGGCGCTAGAGGCGTCAATGAAGCAGCCACGCTGACACGAGGTGCGCATATCCGACACGCTCGCCGCTGAGCGTGCCTCTCTCCGCACAGGCGTGAACCGACACTAGTGCGCCACGGCGGCGGGGGAGAGAGATCAGTTAATTCCATTAGGTGGACAACGAGTTGCCTTAAAAAGGCACAGCCCGATCAAGCACTCGACAGACAGCCGCATGAAGGAAGGGAATGGCACGATGGGAAGGTAGCGCAAGAAACCCGGGTGGTGGTCCCAACGGGATTTGAACCCGTGTTTAAGCCTTGAGAGGGCTCCGTCCTAGGCCAGGCTAGACGATGGGACCATCCGGGATATATCGGCCCTCCTGCACGCTCCTTATACAGCACGAGCCTGCAGGACTGCCAAATCGAGGGTGGAACGGTATCACAGTGACTTTCTGGTTTGCAAACAGACCCGGCGCATCCACGCTCATATGCCGCCCGATGAGCGTACCCCGCCAGGGGGAAGTCCGCTACATTCTTCGGAGCCGGCTGAAGCATCGTCGACTTAAGCCGAGCCATCTATATTCCTATGGATTTCCTATGGAAAGTCTTGACAGAGAGGGTACCCAAAGCCTAGCCTCTCACCTTCCGATCAGGATGCACGTACGTCCGCTAACGGACATACCGGAACGAGGATCACGATGTCAGAATCTCTTGCCCCACAACGCACAATCGGCGCCTCCACCCCCGATCCAACCGAGACAGAATCCTCGAGGCTAGGACTCGAACTGCTCATCGGTTCAAATAAGTTTCGTAACACCAACGGAGTAATTCGGATCCAGGGGAAAGAACAGCTGTTTTTGGAATCGAAACCGGAGCAGGGTTTACTCCTCGTCACCATCGATCTGTACGGTGAAACTGGTACTCACATCGGCCATCTTCGCCGCAATGTCCTGGTGCTGAATCCGACCGATCAGTTCAGCGTCGACGTGCATCGTGCGGACGACAGCGTGACGGCCGACCATCCGTGGGTCCGCGTGACCGATCAATCCACCGGCCAGACGGTGCTGGAAGCCTGCGTCGTAGCCCACAAGAAAATCCAGGTAGCGCTGGGGAAATTCTATTCGCATAAGGGCATGCTCGTGGACATCACGCCCCATTACTGCCGCATTGGCTCCGGCACGACCCTCTTCGGTGATGTCAGTGAAAACAAAGGCGGAACCGTGGTGCTCGGCTGACGTTGTACGGATCAATCCACCCATTTCCCTAACCCCCATCGAATCAAAACAACGCACGCCTCACAATTCGACTCCACAGCGACCCTCCCGCAATTTGGAAGAGTCCTTTGAGAATCTCCCCTGATCTCGTAGAATGACGTTCATGCCGGACATCCACACCCCCAGCGTACAAGCCTTCTTAGTATGCGACCAGGTCATCGAAGACAGTCAGACCAAGAAGAAAAGCCTCATCGGCATCTTCACCCACTTACAGGCCGCCTCCTTCCCGTTTCAGCACAATCAGATGGGCCTGTATTTCTGCCTCACCGACGCAGAAGGCACGTACCACTTCGATATCGATCTGGCGTACATCAATACGGAGCAGCTGGTCTGTCGCGCCACCCTCCCCAATATCGTCATCGCCGACCGGTTGCAGATCTCCGATTTCGGCATCAATATTCCTTCGCTGATGTTTCCCGCTCCCGGGCGCTACGAATTCCGCCTCCGGATGGAAGGACACCTCATCGCGCAAAAAGATTTCAACGTGATTCAAATGTCCCCGCACCAGACATCAGAAACCTCCGAACCCCTGTCCTGATCGGCTCCCATTTCCCCCGTTTCTCGCCTGCACCGGACTGTGATACAACTACGCCGCAAGCCAGCAGCCCTACGCACAACTGTTTAAATAACGAGCGACAAGCCAATGACTGATCCAGCATCCACAGGTCCTTCCGATTTCATTCGTGAAATCGTGGCAGCCGATCAAGCCGCCGGGAAACACGACGGCCGCGTCGTCACCCGCTTTCCACCGGAACCGAACGGGTATCTTCACATCGGCCATGCGAAATCCATCTGCCTCAACTTCGGCATCGCCAACGAAAATCCCGGGGGAGTCTGCCACCTGCGCTTCGACGACACAAACCCCACCACGGAAGATCCGGAATTCGTCGAATCCATTCAGGACGACGTGCACTGGCTGGGATTCGACTGGCACGGCAAGAAGTTCTACGCCTCGGACTACTTCGAGCAGCTCTACGAATTCGCCGTCGTCTTGATCAAAAAAGGCAACGCCTACGTCGATAGCCTGACGGCCGATCAAATGCGTGAATACCGGGGAACTCTCACCGAGCCCGGCAAAGAGAGTCCCTACCGGACCAGGACCGTCGATGAGAATCTGGATCTCTTTCGCCGGATGCGGGCAGGGGAATTCCCGGACGGAACGCATGTCTTGCGGGCCAAGATCGACATGGCTTCGCCGAACATCAATCTGCGCGATCCCGTGCTCTACCGCATCCGCCATGCGGCTCACTACCGGACCGGCACCGCGTGGTGCATCTATCCGGCCTATGACTACGCCCATCCGCTCTCGGACGCCATTGAAGGCATCACGCACTCGATCTGCACGCTGGAGTTTGAAGATCATCGGCCGCTCTACGACTGGGTCGTCGCAGAATCGGGAGCAGCCCACCGGCCGCGACAGATCGAATTCGCCCGGCTGAACCTGACCTTCGCCGTCATGAGCAAACGGAAATTGCTGGAACTCGTGACGAAGAAATTGGTCGCAGGCTGGGACGATCCCCGCATTCCCACGATCAAGGGATTACGGCGGCGCGGTTATACCGCGGAAGCCATTCGCGCCTTTTGCGACCACATCGGCGTGGCCAAGCGTGATGCGATCGTGGAGATGCAACTGCTCGAATTTTTCATTCGCGAAGACCTGAACAAGCGGTCGCCGCGCGTGATGGCCGTCCTGAACCCACTCAAGGTCGTCATCGAAAATTATCCCGAGGGAACGTCCGAAGATATGGAGGCCGTGAACAATCCGGAAGACCCGGCCGCGGGAACCCGTCGCGTGCCCTTTTCGCGCGTGTTGTATATCGAGCAGGACGATTTCCGCGAAGATCCGCCCAAACAATTCTTTCGTTTGGCTCCCGGCCGGGAAGTCCGCTTGCGCTACGCCTACATTGTAAAATGTACCGGTGTCGCGAAAGACCCGCAGACCGGCGCGATCACTGAATTGCGTTGCACCTACGATCCGGAAACCAGAAGCGGCTCCACACAAGAACAGCGCAAAGTGAAGGCGACGATCCACTGGGTCTCCGCCGCGCACGCCGTCCCGGCCGAAGTGCGCCTGTACAATCCGTTATTGACGACCGACCTGACGAAAGTTTCCCCGGGCCAGGACTGGACACAGTCGCTCAACCCGCAGTCACTCGAACGATTGACCGGATGCCTGGTCGAACCCAGCCTGAAGCAGGCTCCGGCAGGCGCGCGCTATCAGTTTGAGCGAACCGGCTACTTCTGTGTCGACCCGGACACCTCACCGAGCAGCCTCGTATTCAATCGAACCGTGTCATTGAAAGACGCCTGGGCCAAGCTCGAAAAAGCGCAGAAGCCCGGCTAATCTCCGAGTGCAGGATTCATCCTGCACTTATTGTTCTCTGTTTCCAGCTGGTTTCGCTCATCTTTACATCCCACCTATCCCTGCTACGCTTGTGGGGTGCTGAATACCCCTTCTTCACAAGACGTGACTCGTTTACTGACCCGACGCCTGCTCCTCACAGCGGGGCTTGTGATCTTATGCGCCACCGGGCCGGCCGCCTGGGCCGCAGACCCAATCGTAACCCCTTCCATCGGCTCTGCAACCGACGCCGTCAAACACACTATTACAGAACTGCTGCGCATATTGGACGAGCCCACGCTGAAGCAGCCGGATCGATCGGACGAGCGACGGCAAGCTATCGAGCGAATCATCATGCAGCGGGTCTCCTACGAGGAAATGGCCAAGCGCGCGCTCGGCACACCCTGGGCGGAACTACCTGAAACCGATCGCCGGGAATTCGTCGAGCTATTCGTCCAATTGCTTCGGGACAATTTTGCCGGCCGGATCAGCGAACATTCCGCTGCGGCCGTGTCCTACCTCAGCGAGCAGCAGGAGGCGCACTTCGCCGAAGTCAAAACGCACCTCAAGAATCCGAAGGTCGATACACAGGTGGATTTTCGGTTATTCCTTCAATCGGGGGAATGGCTGGTCTACGATGTGGTTGTGGATGGAGCCAGCATCGTGAGCAATTACCGCGCGCAGTTCACGAGCATCATTCGCGACGTGTCCTATGTCGGGCTCGTCAAGAAGATGAAGCAGAACGCCGTCTCGGTAAAGTTCTTCGAACACCCCTCCACCCGCTAATCCACCACCGGGAGGCCGTCATGATCGAGTGCCGCGAGCATCGTCGTATTCCTGTTGAGCTCCAAGTCTTCTTCTCTACAACCAATCAGACCGAGATCCGCGAAGGCACCATGTTCGACATCTCCGCCGGTGGCTGCGCCGTGACCAGCACGGCCCCGATCAATCCCGGGTCAGGTGTCCGGCTCCTCATTCGGGCCACCGACCTGGGTTCGCCGATTACCGTCCGCTCGGCCGCCGTCCGCTGGGCCAATCATGGTGAATTCGGTGTCGAGTTCTTGAATCTGTCCGACCTGGATCGCAGCCGCTTACAACGTTTTCTGCACGTCGCCAAACCCCAGACGAATTCCTAGCGAAACGCTCGCCCCTCTTGCCTAACCAAACCGGGAGAATGGTAGACTTCCGGCATGAAATGCCCGGTCTGCCGAACACCCACCGAGTGGAAAGACAATCACTGGCGTCCGTTCTGCTCAGAACGCTGTCAGCTCACGGACCTGGGCACCTGGGCTACCGGAGGCTATCGTATTCCGGGCACGCCGCTGACCGTCGACCAAGAAGATCCGGCAGACGAAGATCCGGATACGTCACGAACCGGATCCATCACGCCAGACAATTGATCGCCTGATACTCCGGCCCCACGATCGTGGTCTCCGGAATCTCCCACCAGGATCGCATCACCGTGGCATACAGGCTCCGGTAATCAACCCGATATTTCAGATCCCCTTCTTGAAGATCGTTCAGCGACGGCATGCTTCCATACAATCCGCCCTTCACAGATCCGCCCAGGAACAGATGCGGAGCCGCAGTTCCATGATCCGTTCCCGCACTGGCGTTCTCACCGACCCGCCGTCCGAATTCTGAATAGGTCATCAGCAAGACGCGGTCCCAGAGCCCGGCTTGAACCATCGCCTGACGGAACGCTGCCAGACCTTCGGCTAACTCCTTCAACAACCGCTCATGGTGCCCCAGCTGACCGGCATGGGTGTCGAAACCCGTCTGTGAGACTCTGATGACTGCCACCGGCACCTTAGCTGTCAACAGCTGTGCTGCCGTTTCGAGCTGACGGCCGATCGGCGAAGGAGGAAAGGTCGTCTGCAACGGCGGGGCCTGTTGTAGGTGCGCCGCCAGATCGCCTGCTGCATGGGTGAGTTCCCGTTGCACCTGAAGGATGTGAGCCAGCGCGCGGTTGGTACTTGATTGTTCCACCGCCTTCACGTGACTGGCCTGCTGGAGAAACTGTTGCGGATCTTGCAGCGCGACCGTCCGGACCGTCTTTCCACTCAACGGCCCGCCGTCCCGCTGACCGAGCAGTATCCCGTCGGTGGCAAATGTCTCCGGCAACGGATACGCCTCAAACAAACGGGCGAGCCAGCCCTCATCCAATACTTGCTGGCTGGCCGAGGCCGTATCCCATATTTCGATCGACCGGAAATGCGACCGGTTCGGATCGGGATAGCCCACACCCTGGATAATCGCCAACTGCCGCTTCTCCCACAGAGGCATCAGCGGCTCCAGCGCATAGTGCAAACCGACCGATGGCGAGAGCTGCAGCACTCGCTCGCGGGGAATCGCCAGATGAGGACGGGCCTGGTAATACCGTTCGTCGGAATACGGCACGAGCGTGTTAAGACCGTCATTGCCTCCATTCAGTTCGACCAGGATCAGGATGCGATCCCAGCGGCCCCGGGCCGGCGCAGACGAAGCCGCAAGAAGGTCAAACGGCCGTGGAGCCAGCCACAGTAGTGGCAACGTCGCGGCGAATTTCAACAAGTCTCGACGAAGCATGGCTCGCCCCTTACTTCAGTTGGAAGGTCGGATCCATCACCAGATGAAACACCATCTGCCATCGGTCTTCTCCCGTCGGAATCGGATTCACCGGCGGCACCGGCGCCAAGACCGCCTGCACCGTCTCTGCCGCTTCCTCCGTAATCCAGGCGGCGCCGTGCATCTCTCCCATGCCTGCATGGGTATGCATAGGTCCGCCCATGTCAGCACCCCGCAGGCCCCGCTGTAAGAGTTGCCAACGATTCAGCAGAGTCGCGCTGGTAATCCAGCGAGTCCCCCCGGGCCAGCCCTTCACGTTGGGGGGATCGAAGAGATCCTGCCCCAGGCGCTTCCCATATTTCGCGAGCGTGGTCGTGTCTTTGATCGGCAGATTCAGGAGGCGGATGGTACCAACCAGCAATTCAACCGGCGACTTCACGAGCACTCCGCGCGTCTCAGGTGCCCAGAACTGCGGCAGCGTCAGCAACCCGCGTAGCAGCTGCGCGATCTGATATCCACCGTTGCGGAACTGCACCGCAAGCCGCTCGACCTCGCGTGCATCCGGCTCATCCGAAACAAATTCCCGCCACAGTTTTTCCGTGAGGTACCTGGCACAGGCCGGTTGGTCCAACGCGATAGCGAGAATATCCTCACCACCGAAGGCACCGGTCTTTCCCAAGACATGCTTCACCCCGCCATCATGCTGACGCCGGTTGAATGCGAACCCGCCGCCGTGATGCAAAGCAACATGCCAGCCGGTAAACGCGCGCGCCGCTTCCTTGATGTCGACCTCGGTGTAATGTCCCTCCCCGAGGGTGAACAGTTCGAACAGCTCACGGGCGAAATTCTCGTTGGGATGATCCTTATGGTTGGTCTGCGTATCCAGATACAGCACCATCGCCGGATCCTTCGCGATCTGGAAGAGCAGATCCCGGAATGATCCCAGCGCATGGTGGCGAAGCAGCACATTCTGATGGTATAGCAGCGCCGGCCATTTCACCTTGTGGAAGCTGGACGTGAAGTGGTTGTGCCAGAACAGCGTCAACCGCTCGGTCAAAGGGGACGGCGTGGTGAGCAATTCCTGATACCACCAGCCCTTCAGCTCGAAGGCTTCCTCTCGCCGCTCCTGTTTGAGCGCCTGCTTCTGCTCAACGCTCAACCCTTTCATCCCCTCGACCGGCGGCAGGGCATTGAGCACTTGGGAGGGAGGACTCGTCCTGGCTGTCGTGCCGACTCCGGCGAGAAGCCGATCAACGGCGGCCTCGCGATCGAGCCTGGCCAGTTCGCGAATATCGGCGGGAGTTCCGCCGAACCCCGTGCGGGCCAAGAGATGCCGCGCGTCCTGAAAGGTCATGGGCATCGCGTACGCTCCTTCAAATCGAACCAGGCCGCTGCATCTTACAACGAACGGATACCTCCCTGGTTGACGGGCCGATAGCTCATGAACATTTCCCAGTTGGCATCCGTATGCCGTCTTGCTAAGGTCATCGTGCCCCCTGCTTATTTTTCCGGACCAGGAGCACCTACTATGCTACAGACCAAAGGCTACGCTGCGATGACCGCCAAAGCGGCGCTGACTCCCTTCTCCTTCGAACGGCGCGAGGTTGGCCCTCACGACGTTTTGATTACCATCACCCATTGCGGCATCTGCCACTCCGACATCCACCAAGCCCGGGACGAATGGGGCGGCTCGCTCTTCCCCATGGTGCCGGGGCATGAAATCGTCGGAACCGTGGCGCGCGTTGGGAAAGAGGTCAAGACGTTCAAAACAGGCGACCGGGCCGGCGTCGGCTGTTTTGTCGATTCCTGCCGAAACTGCAGCGCCTGCCGGGAAGGGCAGGAACAATATTGCGAATCCGGCATGCTGCTCACCTATAGCGGACGCGACAAGACAGGCCAGGTCACGCAAGGCGGCTACTCCACCCAGATCGTCGTCGACGCGCAGTATGCGTTACGGATTCCCGACGCGCTCTCACCGGCCGGCGCCGCGCCGCTCCTGTGCGCAGGCATCACGACCTACTCCCCACTCCGTCACTGGGGCGTCGGCAAGTATCACAAACTTGCGGTGGTGGGATTGGGCGGGCTGGGCCACATGGCGGTGAAGATCGCGCGGGCACTCGGCACCGAAGTCACCGTCTTGAGCACCTCGGAGAAGAAGCGACAGGATGCCATGCGACTGGGGGCTAATCACTTTGAGATCACCTCGCAGCCCGAAACTTTTACGAAGCTACAGCGGCATTTCGATTTCATCATCGATACCGTCTCGGCCCCGCATGACTACAACGCCTTAGTCCACTTGCTGAAGACCGATGGTACTCTGATTCTCGTCGGGGCGCCGGAGAAGCCGGCGCCGCTCGAACCGTTTCCTTTGATTCTGCATCGGCGGAGCATCGCCGGCTCCGTGATCGGCGGCATCCGGGAAACCCAGGAAATGCTCGACTTCTGCGCCGAACACAAGATCGAGTCCGACGTCGAAGTGATTCCGAT
>JACOEJ010000040.1 GCA_024998645.1 Nitrospira sp. | reverse complement strand
ACCGATGACGGCGAGAGGAAGAGGACGGAAGATTCTACGCATGGATGGCTGACTAACGTGGTGCGCCCGGCTGGAATCGAACCAGCGACCTACGGCTTAGAAGGCCGTTGCTCTATCCAACTGAGCTACGGGCGCACGTCAAACCTAAGTTCCCGCGTACCGCTCATAGTGGGAAAAGAGAAAGTGGCGTGCGGCACGCACAAAGCACGATTTGGTCGGGGCGAGAGGATTTGAACCTCCGACATCCTGCTCCCAAAGCAGGCGCGCTACCGGGCTGCGCTACGCCCCGACGGTACTCTCAGACTGCCGTGCACGAAGGAGTTCCTTGGCTTGTAGAAACGCCTTCGCGCGATGACTGATGCGATTCTTCTGCTCAGCAGAAATCTCCGCTAATGTCGCCTTCAACTCCGGGACATAGAAGACCGGGTCATATCCAAATCCTTTTGATCCGCTGGATTTTTCCGTAATATACCCGTTTAAAACCCCCTGCGTCACCTGAACGGGCTCTCCCGGCACGGCAATGGCTGCTACCGTGATAAATCGAGCAGTCCGTCGTTCGTGCGGAACGCCCTCAAGTTCCTGAACCAGCTTGCGACAATTGTCTTCGTAGGTTGCCTGCTCCCCCGCATAGCGGGCTGCATAGACGCCAGGCCTGCCATCCAATGCGTCCACTTCCAACCCGGTATCGTCGGCCACGGCCGTCAGCCCCGTCGCCCTCGCGATCTCGCAAGCCTTCTTGATGGCATTGGCCTCACAGGTCGCACCGTCTTCTTCAACCTCAGGTGCGTGCGGAAAATCAGCCAGCGTGCGGATCCGAATGCCCAGATCTCCAAGCAAGGCTGTCAATTCTTCGACTTTGTGCCTGTTTCTCGTCGCGAGGACGACTTCTGAAATCACAGCAGCCTGCTAGTCCAATGATCCAATAAGTTCTTTTTGAATAGCGGTGAGACGCTGAATCGCCTGCCAGCCAAGATTCAGAAATTCGTCCATATCCTGCTTGGCAAAGGGAGTCTTTTCTGCAGTTCCTTGAACTTCGACATACCGGCCTCGTCCGGTCATCACGAGATTCATATCCACTTCGGCCATTGAGTCTTCGGTATAGGCCAAGTCCACCATGACTTCCCCACCGACTTTACCGACGCTAATCGCCGCTAAATAGTCAGTCAGCGGAAGGCGCTTGATCAAATCCTTCTTCTTCAGCACGGTGAATGCATCGGCCAATGCAATAAACGCCCCGGTAATCGACGCGGTTCTCGTTCCCCCGTCGGCTTGAATCACATCGCAGTCGATCCAGATACTCCGCTCGCCCATTTGCGTCATGTCAGTCACCGACCGCAGTGCTCGACCAACCAGCCGCTGAATCTCAAGCGTCCGTCCTCCTTGCTTCCCCTTGACGGCTTCACGGGAAGTCCGTTCATGCGTTGCACGGGGAAGCATGGAGTATTCGGCCGTTACCCAGCCACTCCCTTTGCCTTTGAGAAACGGCGGCACTTTTTCTTCGATTGACGCCGTGCAAATGACCTTAGTATCTCCCATTTCAATGAGAACGGAGCCTTCGGCATGCTTGGTGAAATTCCTCGTGACTTTGACCGGCCGATGCTGGTCCTTCCGTCTGCCATCAAATCGTACTAATCCGGCTACCGCGCTCATCGCATACTCCCCTTCTCGTCTTCAAAAGTGAGAGTGGGATTATAGTGGACCCCTGCCCAAAGCGCAAACCAGCGCGCATCGACTATTCACGCTCAATCTCTACTCTGCGCGGCTCTTTAATTGTACGAAATACGCCTATGCCGCAGACACATTCTGTACAGATAGCTGTTTAGTCGACCGCCTGCCCCCTCGTCACACAACGGAAGGGTGCTTCCGTCTAAAAGGCACGAACGGCTTGCTGGCAAAGACATTTCATGCGACGCTCAGTCCCATGGATCATCGTCTGCAGAGCGTTGCAACCTTCGGCGCGCCGACGCCATTGATTGGCATAAAAGGTGCAGAATCTCGGGCAGTTCACGTGACTCTCAAGAGTCCACAAAACAAGCCGATAATGATTCTATACAATACCCTTCACTCAACCTCAATACCGCAATAACTCCATGCCTACTTTGCCTGATCGGGATACACAACAAGCCCTCCTTGAAAACCGGAATATTCTGGTTGTCGACGATGAAGAACCGATTCGCCGTCTGCTGGGCTACATGCTCCAAACTCATGGTTATACCGTCACACTCGCCGCCGATGCGCGTGAGGCCCGGCAGCGGATTGATGAACAGCCCTTCGCCTTGATGTTGTGCGACGTGAACATGCCCGGAGAGTCCGGCATGGATCTCGTCCGGAATCTGCTCGCTGATCGTCCACATATTGCCGCCATCATGGTCACCGGCCTCGATAGCTCCGTGCTGGCGAATGCGGCTCTCGACATGGGAGCCTTCGGATATATCGTCAAGCCCTTCGAATCAAACGAAGTGCTCATCGATGTCGCCAATGCCTTGCGCCGCCGCCGGTTGGAAATCGAAAACCGCTTACATCGGGACAATCTTGAAGATATCGTGAGAACCAGAACGATGGCCTTGCAGCAGGCCCTTGAGTGGCTGGAGCGCAGCGAGAAAGAACTCCGCCTCTCCCGGGAAGAAACCATCGAACGATTGGCTATTGCCGCCGAGTTCCGTGACAGCTCTACCGCCCAGCATATCCAACGGATGAGCCACTACTGCGAATTGCTGGCACGCAAGCTCGGTCTAGCGCCGGAGCGGGTTGACCTGATTCGCACCGCAAGCCCGATGCATGATATCGGCAAGATCGGGACTCCGGATCATGTGCTTCTCAAACCGGGGAAATTCACTGCAGCAGAATTCGACGTCATCTCCCAGCATGCAGAAATCGGCTACAAGATTCTCTCCGGATCTGATTCCGAACTGCTGAAGGTCGCCGCGATCATTGCCTGGACGCATCACGAACGCTATGACGGAACCGGATACCCTCGCAAATTGAAAGGCGAAGAAATTCCCATTGAAGGCCGTATTGCCTCCATTGCCGACAACTTCGATGCCCTGACCACTGCCCGGGTCTATAAACCGGCGTTCGACTTCGAACACGCCCGCGACTTGATGATCAAAGAGCGCGGCAAACATTTCGACCCGGAATTACTTGACCTCTTCCTGTCATCCCCTGAAGATCTTCGCCGCATCCACGAACAATATGCCGACTGCTCCAGACAAGACTCCACTGCTGCCTAGCGCATTCTTCGCAATTCGTTGACCGCGTTTCCCCTCACCGATATACTTTTTTTCATTCCACCGGAACCACATCACCACCACGTTCCGAAGGCTGTTACCGACATTCGTGATGAAAGGGTCGCCGATCATGGCCAAGAAGACCACTGCGCTCCAGAAGCGGACTGCAAGCAGAAATTGGATTGCCTACCTCTGTGAGGCGTTGGTGACATCCGGTGTCATGCCGACTTGGGAGGCCGCCACATATCTCACGGAGAACCTCTTCGGAGAAAAACCCAACCCTCGACTCTTAAGTCCCTCAAATGCTCATGAGGTGACCGCTCAGTTTCTGCGTCGACTCTACGAACCGATTGCCGAAGCGGCGATGCGAGACAGCCACCTTCCGGCATCAGAGAAGCTTCATGTATTCACCGACATTAGCCTGACCGGGAGCTCAGCCGTTCTGGTCGTCCATCTCTCTAAGGCCGACCATACTCAGCACCTATTGTTTCTGGATCCCGCAAAAGCGTGGGACCTCGTGTTTGCCGACGCGGAATCGTTCAACTCGTGGGCTGAGGCACGCTACCGCTCGATCTTCCAAGCGCTCCAAACAGCCCGCCTGAATGCATCAACCGATGTGCTTGAGACAGCCGTCTAGCCTCTGACCTGACCCAACCACACCGCTCAGGCTTTGGCGCGCTCCAACAGGATCTTTTGATTTAGAACCAGAACCGCTAGGCGGATTCGTAGTTGAGATTCGGCGAAAGCCAGCGCTCGACTGTGCGCAGGTCCATCCCTTTTCGGTGGGCATAATCTTCGACTTGATCCTTTCCGATCTTCCCCACTGCGAAATATTTCGCCTCTGGATGAGCGAAATAGAACCCGCTGACCGCCGCAGCTGGCAACATGGCAAAGCTTTCAGTCAGCATGATGGCGGCGTTCTGTTCGACCTGAAGCAGATCAAACAAGAGTCGCTTCTCGGTGTGGTCGGGGCAGGCCGGATAGCCAGGAGCAGGACGGATACCGCGATATTTTTCGCGAATCAGCTCATCGGTCGACAACGTCTCCTGTTTTCCATAGCCCCATTCATCGCGGACGCGTTTATGAAGAAATTCAGCAAAGGCCTCCGCCAGTCGATCAGCCAAGGCTTTCGCCATAATCGAGTTATAGTCGTCATGGTCTTTGTCGAATCGACGACACAACTCATCCAAGCCGATCCCCGCCGTCACCGCAAAGGCCCCGATGTGATCCGCCCGGCCTGAGTCGTGAGGGGCCACATAGTCGGCCAGTGCGAGATTCGGCTGGCCCTGAGGCTTTTCTGATTGCTGCCTGAGCGTATGGATGGTTGTTACCCGCTGCATGTGCGTCGCATCTTGATAGAGTTCGATGTCGTCACCCACACTTGCTGCGGCAAAGAATCCGTACACTCCCTTCGCGGTCAGCAACTTCTTTTGGATGATCTCGTCCAGCAATCGACGCGCATCGTCATACAGTTCCTTCGCCTTCGAGCCGACCGTCGCATCGTTGAAAATAGCGGGATAGCGGCCCCTCAATTCCCAGGTATGAAAGAACGGCGACCAATCGATAAAAGGCACCAGTTCACTCAAAGGTTGGTCACTGATCGTCCGCACTCCCAGGAAGGACGGCACAGGGACCTCAAACGTTGCCCAGTCAGAGGTAAACCTGTTTGCACGTGCTTTCGCGATCGGCAACACCGGCTTGGCACCGCGGTCTTGATGCGCCTGCCTCATCCGCTCGTAATCATCCCGCACCTGCTGTACGAACCCCGGCTTCTGTGACGGACTGATCAAGCTTCCCACGACCCCCACCGCCCGCGAGGCATCCAGCACATGAACCACCGATGGCGCATAGGACGGGGCGATCTTTACCGCCGTGTGAGCCTTGCTGGTCGTCGCCCCTCCGATGAGCAGAGGCACGGTAAAACCTTCGCGGGTCATTTCCTTGGCGACATGCACCATTTCATCCAGCGACGGCGTAATGAGACCGCTCAATCCGATCACATCGACCTTGAGCTCTTTTGCCGCCGCCAGGATTTTTTCACAGGACACCATCACGCCGAGATCAATTACCTCATAGTTATTGCAACCCAGCACCACGCCGACGATGTTTTTCCCGATGTCGTGCACATCGCCTTTCACTGTGGCGAGCAAGACTTTCCCTTGCGCCTGATAGCCACCCACCCGCTTCTTCTCTTCTTCCATAAAGGGCATAAGATAGGCGACGGACTTTTTCATGACCCGCGCGCTCTTCACGACTTGCGGCAAAAACATCTTGCCGGATCCGAAGAGGTCACCGACGATGTTCATTCCGGCCATCAGCGGGCCCTCGATAACCGACAACGGCTTCGGATATTTCCGGCGCGCTTCCTCCGTATCCTGATCAATGAAATCTGTAATGCCTTTGACCAGGGCGTGCGACAGCCGCTCTTCGACAGTCCCCTTACGCCACTCGTCATCTTTAACGACGGCTTTCCCCTTCTGTTTCACCGTCTCGGCGAAATTCACAAGCCGTTCGGTGGCGTCAGGTCGCCGGTTTAGCAACACATCTTCGACCAATTCGAGCAGGTCCTTGGGTATCTCTTCATACACCGCCAACTGACCGGCATTCACGATCCCCATATCGAGGCCAGCCTTGATGGCATGATAGAGAAATGCCGCGTGCATTGCTTCACGAACCACGTTGTTCCCGCGGAACGAGAATGAGATGTTGCTGATCCCGCCGCTGACCTTGGCGCCGGGCAAATTCTTCTTAATCCACCGGGTGGCCTCGATAAAATTCACCGCGTAGTTGTTGTGCTCTTCGATACCGGTTGCGACGGTCAAAATATTGGGATCGAAGATGATATCGGTCGCAGGCAAACCCACCCGTTCCGTCAGAATCTTATAGGAGCGCGCACAGATCTCCTTCTTTCGTTCTAGCGTATCGGCCTGCCCCTGCTCATCGAACGCCATAACGACGACGGCCGCTCCGTACCGATGGACCAGCGTCGCCTGCTGGACAAACTTCTCTTCGCCTTCTTTGAGGCTGATGCTGTTGACAATGGCTTTGCCCTGAATATTTCTGAGGCCGGTTTCCAGCACCTCCCACTTGGAGCTATCGACCATGATCGGCACTTTGCAGATATCCGGCTCCGAGGCGATGAGACGGAGAAACTTCTCCATCGCCGCCCTGGAATCCAGCATGCCTTCATCCATGTTGATATCGATGATCTGCGCGCCGCCTTCGACTTGTTGTCGCGCCACAGAAAGGGCGGCTTCGTAGTCGCCGGCCAGGATCAGCTTTGAAAAGGCCGGCGAGCCGGTCACGTTGGTCCGTTCACCGATATTGACGAAGTTCGAATCAGGCCGAAGAGTGACCGCTTCAAGCCCGCTCAAACGCGTATAGGGTTCGACCGTTGGAATCGGCCTGGGCTTCAGGCCGCGCACCGCTTCGGCAATCTTCTTGATATGGTCCGGCGTGGTCCCGCAACAGCCGCCTACAATATTGAGCCAGCCGTTCTGCGCCCAGTCCCGCAACTGCGGTGCAAGCGTCTCGGGTGTTTCCGGAAATCCCGTGGGCAGCAACGGATTGGGCAGCCCGGCATTTGGATGCGAACTGATATAGATCGGTGCGATCTGGGACAACTCTTCGATCAACGGCCGCATTTCCTTCGGCCCCAGCGCACAGTTCATTCCGACGCTCAGTAGCGGCACATGCGAGATCGAATTCCAGAACGCTTCAACAGTTTGCCCCGTCACGCCACGATTGCTGCCGGCTTGAATGAATGTCACCGAGGCCATGACGGGCACCAGGCGTCCGCCATTGTCGAAGACCTGTTGGATGGCAAAGAACGCGGCCTTGGCGTTGAGTGTATCGAATATCGTTTCTACAAGCAGGAGATCGGCTCCGCCATCGAGCAGACCACGAACCTGCTCGCTGTAGGCCGCGACGAGCTTTTCGTAGGTCGTTCCTCGTGCGGCCGAGTTGTTGACGTCCGTCGAAATAGACGACGTTTTCGTCGTCGGCCCGATGGCGCCTGCCACGAAACATTGTCGCCCGGGTTGAGCCGCTTGAACTTTGAGAACTGCCCGCTTGGCACATTCGGCCCCGGCCTTCGATAGTTCGTAGCCCAGCGTCTCCATATGATAGTCGGCAAGAGAGATCGCCTGCGAGTTGAACGTATTCGTTTCGACGATGTCCGCCCCGGCTTCGAGATACTGCCGGTGGATGTCCTCAATGATGGCCGGCTGCGTAATATTCAAGAGATCATTATGGCCCTTGAGGTCCTGCTTCCAATCCTTGAAGCGCTCGCCGCGAAAGGCCGCCTCATCCAGCTTCCGTTGCTGAATCATGGTCCCCATCGCTCCATCGAGGATCAGGATTCGCCTCTGGATCAGTTGCTCTATTGAAGTCTGTGAGGAATTACCCACTGGTAAATATCTCCCGTGACAAATTTTATAAGAACGCCATGATACTGAAAGGGTACCGGACCGGCAAGCCAGACCTCTTTCTTGACAGACCTTTAGCCCTGTCGATACGATGCCGACACCATACGGAGGATGCCATTGCCGACTCGACGCTCCAGGTACCGCCTCACGTGGATGCTTCTCCTCAGCGTTCTGCTATGTGTCCCCCAGCGGCTTATGGCTGCACCCTATTTCGAAGACGGATTCCTCGGTCTCACACAAAAAGAACTCCACGAACGGCTGGGTATGCCCCAGGCTGTGCGGGACAGAAAGTCCGCCCTCCGGGTCTTCACCTACTACCCCATCACCGACTGGCAGAAATACTTCAGCAAGCTGGTCTCGCCGGAAAACGGCGAAGACGTGTATACATTTACCCGAAACGGCATCGACGTGCGTTACTCCTTCGCCTACGCCGTCGACCCCAACGATACGAGCGACACTCGTCCTCTGTATGTGCGGCTTGTGGACATTGAATTCACGCCGCCGGTTCCCATTGCCCAGGTCCCCGCGCTGGTTCCCGAATTCAGCCCCTCGCGAGATCCCCAGGCACCGGCATTTCGTTCGAATATCTGGATACTGCTTTTTAAGGGCCCTCCGTCAGACGCCGCGAGGTTCTTGATTAAGGAGAAAGGGAAAGAGCAACTGGACTGGACACTGACGTATCAGCTGTTTTCGCTGCAAGGGTTGCCTGATCGCTTAACGACGAAGGCGACGATCGACCGGATGGAAATCAGCACGCAAAGCCTCCAGCTGGTCAAACAGCGCCAGCGTCACACCCACGAGGCCGTCGTGAATCCCTACTCGCCGGAATTTGCGGAACGGGTGATTCCCTCACCCGCTACGCAACCCAAGAAGATTCCGGTGCCTCAATACGCTGAATAGGACACCTCGCAGGAGAGGCCGGCAGAGCGTTCTCGCCTAATGCCCGACCTGTTTGAAACGGTCTTGTTGAGCTTGTCCCACTGCCGTCACTCGTCCCTTCATACTCGTCATCGGACCATCATCACTCACATAGAGCAGAATCGGCGTCGCCACACCGAGCGTCACAAGCAGGCAGAGGGCCAACAGACGCATCAGTTGGCTCTTACTAAAATACATCACGAGCAAGAGCACAACCGCTGCCGCACCGGCATAGTTCACAATCTGCGATTGCGAAGAGTTCATGTCCGATGTCGGGGCCGTTGATGGCACCGATGCTGTTTTCATGGAAGCAGAGGGAAGTGCAATGCCGAAGCCCTGAAGCAACTCCGCTATCTTTTGTTTGAATGACGCAATGGCCGACGGAGAGACGACTGCCCTCACAGAATCTAAGGCAGACGGAGGGTGCTCCTGGGGTGTCGCCTGCTCATGGGTCTTTACCTTCGCCCGATACTTCTCCGGAATATTTTCCATCGAATCACTAAACCGGGGATTGCCTTGCTCATCGATATAGGAATAAATCGTCGTGGCATGGGCCTGAAAGGGATACGGATCGATGCCAAGCAGCAGCAACCCGGCCAGCATGATCCATCCCAACCACGGTCTGATTGATCTGAGCCGATAGGCAGTTCGTTTCATCGTTGACCTCATCCGTACCATGTGGCCTCACCAAGGCTGTCATGATCTTGGCCAGGGCTACCCTGCTAAATTGTCCTGAGATCCTGCCCTGTTAGCTTGACTCACCCTACCCCCCTTAGTTAGCATGCGCCAGCTCATTCAGGAAGCAATTACGACTATGGAACAGACTCCTTCTGCCCCCGAACAGGTCCCGGTCCACCAGGACGAGCAATCGTTTATTCGACGCCCGCTCGTCCGCAAAATCATCTATGCAGGGCTGACTCTCTCTTTTCTGATGATGGTCGTCGTCCCTCTTGCCGTTCAACTGAGGGATCCGGATTTTAAGAAGCATATTGAGCAGCGCCGGGTGATGGCCGGCATGTCGAAAGACCAGGTCCTCAAATCCTGGGGAGGACCACAGACGATCAATACATCCTTCACGAAGGAAGGACTACGTCGCGAGGAATGGATTTTCGAGGATTGGATCAGTACATCCGAGGTGAAACACCGCTATCTCTATTTCGAAGAAGGCCTGCTGATCGGCGGGTGGTATGAAGGATCCGGGGAACGTAAGCCAACCGACTTCCCGGCAGACTCTCCCCATCCAAAGATTCCACGATGACCGAGACTGAGAGTCAACGATAGAGGTGCGATCCCGCTATGACGATGGTGCGACTTCTCGAATCGGCAGACGCAAGCGGCTGATCAGCGCCTTTGCCCGCTCCCATTCGGATTCATCCACCATCACCTGGCAACACAAGTCCAAAACACCAGGATACAGACTACTCACATGTTCATCCTGAAATAAGCAGGCAATACCATTGGCCTCGCACAGACTTTTGATGAACCCGAGTTCCCCGATATCCTGCGCTGTGGTTAGATACCGCATTCTCATAGAGAAATTACCGTTCCTTATCTAAGGATCGCCTGGCAAATCGTACGTGCATCGGCACTGTTCGCTCAGCCTTTTTACGATCGAACAGCGCTTAGGGTGTTTCTCTGATTTGGACGCGACGCTCTCGGCCACCGCCGGAAACCGTCAGCACTCGTTTCCACTCACGAATCTGATAGACTGCCCAGGCATTCGGCTGGCCTTTGTAAAATGCCGTGGCGTCTTCACCGGTGGCGTTGAGGAAGATAGGTTCTGTAAACCCTTCTTCGAGCACATAGTCCAGAAGGCAGTCTGTTGAAAAGCCCGGCCCCTGCAAGGCGACGTCAGCCAAGAGGGTCAGGATCTCGTCGGGGTTTTGAATAGTAATTGGATTCATCGCTGTCCTCTTAGAGTCTTGCGATTCTAACGAGGGGGCCTTCAAGAAGGCAAGAATTACCGCCCTCCCCCCCTTCCGTATGGATGATTTCCCGGTGAGATCAGCGTAGGGTACGCCACACTCTCTCCCTAGGAACTTCTAGGGTTGTTTTAAGCCTTACTCGACCTGACGTCACTTGACAGATGGGATCCTGCCCTGAAGATTTTTATACAGAACAACAGTCATTGAAAACTTGAGATTACTCGATCTTCTTCCGATATTACGGTACCTGTTTAGAACAAGATGACCGCCGAACTCAGTGCAGTCGGAACGAAGCGAAAGTGTGCAGGACTCGGACAGTCGGCGGCACATCTCCACTTAAGACAATGACGAAGGGCGACTAACTATACATGTGCGGTTTCGCCGGAATGGTCGGATTTAACGGTCTGCCAGCTGACAAGCAGGCAGTTGACCGGATGACCTCTGCGCTCCTTCATCGGGGGCCGGACGAAGGCGGATTCTACTCGTCCGGGTCTGTGGGTCTTGGCTTCAGAAGATTGGCCATCCTGGACCTCACACCCACAGCTCACCAACCCATGATCAGCGAGAACGGTCAACTCGTCCTGGTCTTTAACGGGGCCATTTATAACTACATCGAATTGCGCCGGGAACTTCAGTCCCTTGGACACAGCTTTCGATCAACCGGTGACACAGAAGTTCTCCTCCACGCCTACCAACAATGGGGACCTGATTGTTTGCAGAGGCTCAATGGAATGTGGGCCTTCCTCATCTACGATCGACTGAGTGGCCGCGTCTTCGGCTCTCGTGATCGTTTCGGAATCAAGCCATTCTTCTACTATCGTACCGACCGGTATGCGCTATTTGCCTCAGAGATCAAAGCGCTCCGGACATCGGGGCTGTACCAGGGCGGAGTCAATTGGGAGGTTGCCTCGAAATTCCTCCTTCAAGGCACACTCACAGACGACGAAGAGCGCTTCTTCACCGGTATCCACCAACTTCCTCCCGGCACCGCATTTGAGCTGGACACCGACGGACACTGGAAGGAGTGGCGCTATTGGTCACTGAATGCGATCCCCTCGATGACCTGCACAGATCCAGCTCAGGCCTTTGGCGAGCTCTTCGAGGATTCAATCCGGCTGCGCATGCGGAGTGATCAGCCGGTCGGTGTGACGCTGTCCGGCGGATTGGACTCCACGGCGATTATTTGCTTGCTGGCGCAGCTCAAAGGAGACTCAGAACGCGAGCGGGCGACTGCACTCCACGCGTTTTCTTTTATCGCCAAGGAGTTCGACGAATCGGCCTATATCAATGAGACCGTGGCACAGACACGGGCAACCCTCCACCAATTTCAAGAAGGACCTCGTGAACTGTGGGACAAGATGGCCACGGTCATCCGGTTTCAAGATGAACCGGTCCACTCCCTTAACGCGATCGTTGGATTTGACCTTCTAAGGCTGGCGGCAGGTCAGGGAATACGCGTGGTGCTGTGCGGCCAAGGCGCAGACGAAATCATCGGAGGATATTCCAGTTATTTCCCTGACTACTGGGCCATGCTGATTCGTCAGGGCCGCCTCGGGGATGCATGGAACGAGATTCAACAGTACACATCAGCGCATGGCGGGTGCGCATGGAAGCGGTTTGCCTCATCGATCCAGAAAGTCGGCATCACCGCCTGTCACCACATTCCTGCATACCATTCCTTTTCTGTTACGAAGCACCAACGGAAAACGCAGGGCAACGCGTGGTATAGGCCAGATCTTAGCCGACACTTTCACAAGGACGTGCCGGATTATCTAGACTTGTCGCTCGACGCAATACAGAAGTACTCCGTGGAACACAACCCGCTCCCCCTGTATTTGAGAATTGAAGACCGTAACTCAATGGCACATTCCGTGGAAACCCGACTTCCATTCCTTGACTATCGCTTGGTATCCCTGGTCTTCAATATGGCGACGAACTGGAAACTCCGTGGCCCGTGGAACAAGTTTGTACTCCGAGAAGCCATGCGTCACCGCATTCCAGAGTCCGTACGAACCCGCGTCGATAAGATGGGATTCCCTGTCCCGACCCGCAAATGGTTTGCCCATGATCTGTATGAACCCATGCAGGACCTTCTGGCGACCCGAGCAGTTCGTGAGCGAGGCATCTACAACGTAAGTGCGATTGTGGAGGATCTCCAGCGACACCGATCTGGACATGCCGACGTTTCTCAGGGACTATTTAACGTGGCCCAGTTCGAAATTCTGGCCACGCTCTCGAACGACGCCCCTTTGCCCATCCCGTTGAATCGTGAATCCCTTTAGCCGACACCGGCCACTCCGGTGCTTCGCTAGAGTAGGACCGCCCAGGAACACCATCAGCCAATCTGCCGGCAGTGCGAACCGTCGCGCAAAACATGACCCACTCATTCTTCGTCCGGCGCGCTACTCGAAATCTGTGAAACACATTTCACAGCGATGCGCATCGCACATATCTGACTTCCTTTCTGGCACATAGATTCGAGAACGATTCACACAAGCATTTGCACTTTCCCGCTCTCCTCTTTACACTCCCACGTGAGTACGGACGCACCCGCACTTTCTACGCGATGCTCTCGGCCGCCCGACACCGCCAGCATCTGTTCCACTCGCGGACCTGAAAGACGCGCCCAAGCATGCGGTTGGCCTGTGCAGAATGCCGTGGCGTCGTCGCCTGCGGCATTGAGGAAAATGAGTCCGGCAAACCTTTTACGAAGGCATCGGTTAGAGAACAATCCGTTAAGAAGCCGGCCCGCCGCAACGTGTTATAGGTCAGAGGGGCAGGAATCTCTTCAGGGTTTTGAGTAGCAATTGGATTCACGCCGTCCTCACAGAGTCTGACGATTCTCGCGAGGCGGCCTTCAAGAAGGCAAGGTACGATGGCATCACGACTCACGCAAGCCCGCTTTCTCGACGCATTGCTCAAAGTCATGGACGGCAAACACCATTGGGCATGGGATCACTTCGCCACCGGACGATTGACCAAAGATCAGCTCAAAGTTCACTTTCAGCAGGAATACTTCGTGTACGTCCGCGATTTTCCCGTCTTCCTCGCCCGGATTCATGGACACAACCCGCCGCCTTCAGTCCGACGTATGCTGGCGGAAAACATCTATGAAGAAGATACCGGGGGATTGTCACTCGGCAAATCCCATCCGGAACTCTTCCTCACGATGATGGAAGGATTAGGGTTCGCCGCGAAAGATTTCGAACAGATCCGCCCCTTGCCTGCAAGCCGAGCCTATCGCGCGTGGTTGGATCGGGTCTCCAGACAATCGACCTGGGTCCTGGGTGCAGCAGCCCTCACCATTTTTGTGGAAGGCAGCGTCAAAGACCGGAAGGAACTGCGTGAGCCCTCCAAGCCGAAGACGGCGGAAGAGATCGAGACAACTATTAAGAACCATCCCCTTGTCCGGTATCATGGGAACTCCCCGGATTGCATGGATCTCATTCGGGCCCACCAGCTCGTTGAATCCGGTCATCGGCACGATGCATACGACATGGTCACTCAAAACGCTCCATCCGCGACAACGCAACAAGCGATTCTCGGTGCAGTGAAGCGTAGTCTGCGGCTCTGGCTGACCTATCGTGATGCTGTCGCCAAGGCTTGCGGCCTCAAAAAACCCTAATGCCGGCGCGGATGAGAGGAGTGCTCCAAACCCTCCTGATCGTCAGCGCGATATTTCCCGCCTTTGGAGCCGAACCTGCCGTTGATATGGCATTGATCCCCGCCGGGGAATATCGAATGGGCACCGCGGAAGGCAGCGACGGTCTGGCTGACGAACATCCCGAACGGTTGGTCTTCCTCCACGCATTCTTCCTTGATCGGTTCGAAGTAACCAATCAGGACTATGCCGCTTTTGTCCAATCGACCGGTCACCGCCCGCCCGCAAACAATAATCAGGCTTCGACGATCTGGGACAGTGCTATCTATCCACAAGCCATCGCCAAACACCCGGTGGTGAATGTGAGCTGGGAAGATGCCGTGGCCTATTGCCGGTGGTCCGGTAAGCGCCTGCCCACCGAAGCCGAATGGGAAAAGGCCGCGCGAGGAACCGACGGACGCCGCTATCCCTGGGGCAACGACTGGAGTTGGAAGAAAGCGAACAGCGCCAGCTATTGGGCCGGGCAAACCATTGAGTTTCAAAGCGGCGCCGATTGGGAGGCGTTCTGGATCAAGGGCGACGGGGCACGGCTGGTCAAAGAGAAAGGCATCAAGGGAGAAGTTTTGACTCTACCCGTAGGAAGCTTCCCCGACGGAGCCAGCCCGTATGGTATCCATGACCTCGCCGGCAACGCCGCCGAATGGGTGCAGGATTGGTATGATCCGAACTATTACCGGTCGGCTCCACTCAGCGACCCGGGTGGACCTGATCGAGGCGCCATTAAGTCCATGCGAGGCGGATCCTGGCTGAAACCGGCAATCAGCTTACGGACTAGTGATCGAGACTGGGGAATTATGGACAGTCGCCCGAGCGGAACCGGGTTTCGATGCGCCAAAGACAGTTTCTGACGACTCTGAGCCATCCAGACTAAGCTACTTTTGGCCTCACGTTCACGCCCTGCGAGAGTGTGCTGAAAAACTGACTCAGTTGGGCTGCAGGTTCCGGCTCCATCCGTTCAAGCTTCACCCCGCACTCTCTCCCCTCTACCCAACGCACAACCGCACGGGCAATCGGTAGTGACGAGGCCGCACCGGGCAACGCGACCTCAAGGCTCAGAATCATTCCCGGAGCCAATGCGTCCTGTCCCTTAAGACGCCACCCCTCCCTTGTCATATCGACCACCATGCCCTCTCTGATCTGCCCATTGATGCAATACCGAATAGGACAACGAATCTCGTACCGATAGCGTCTCCGCACATAGTGAAAATAGGCCGGCGTCGTTTCACTGACATAGTCGGCTTTCCAACTTCTCTTCAAGGCCAAACGAGAACGACTGCCACCGCTCCATACCAGAGGGCGATGCCACTCGAGGTTGCCGAACCGCCCTATGGCATAGGCCGCTATCGTCGCCAGCCCCAAGATACCAAGCAACTCAAGAATACTCATTATCCAACCTCCCGTAGCGGACACGATCAGAATATATCTTCGTGCAGCTAGAGAGAACTGTACCTCGGAAAGCTGGCTTTGGTTAGAGTGCAGAAAGGTTAGTTCGAAAGAGGGGGCTGGAAGAAGGGCGCGGCATCCACGCACCAGTCACCTCTGATCCTGGCAGCATTGACCAGTCCCGAGGAAGACAACAACGAGCACCCACGGCAATCATCTCCCGATCGCCACCACTAGACAAACAGCCCGACGGGCGTATGGACGTGGCCAGGTAAGACAGCACCGAGCTCTGAGGTGCTGGTGCCGAAATGCTTGACCAGCACATCAGCAAAAATATCCCTGAACTCGACCGTTGGTCTGATGTACCGCCCTTCATCGAGATTGGCCTCCGTTAATGAGCCGGGCCAGCCGGCAACGCCCTTATACACCCCACCCTTCACAGATCCGCCGACCAGGAACCAGGCCGAAGCCTTGCCATGGTCCGTTCCCCCGCTCGCATTTTGCCTGACCGTGCGACCGAATTCGGTACAGGTCATCACAACCACATTATTCATAAGCGGCCCCAGATCATCAACAAAGGCCCGGATGCCGCCGGCAAAATCCGCGAGTCGCCCGGCTTGACGATTGGCTGCCGCGCCACCCGCCCCTTGATCATCATGCGTATCCCACCCGCCGATATCCACGGTGGCCACTTCAAGCCCGAGGCCCGAACGAATGATATGGGCAAGATCCCGCATTTCACGCCCGAACGTGCTGTTAGGGTATGTCGCACCGTTTTGCGGAGCAGCGGCGCCAATTCCCTCGATTGCCGCGACCCGACTCATGAGTTCCGGCCCCAGTGCATACACCGCCGCTCGAGCTGGATTCGTGGTACTCGACGCCGGATCCTGAGCATACATGGCGCGTAGATTCGCTTCCAACGCGGCCTTGGATGACCCAAGGCGGGCGAAGCTGAACGAGGACACATCGGTCAGTGAAGGAACCAGCACCGTCCCGCGCAAAGACTT
This sequence comes from Nitrospira sp., assembly GCA_024998645.1. Taxonomy (GTDB): domain Bacteria; phylum Nitrospirota; class Nitrospiria; order Nitrospirales; family Nitrospiraceae; genus Nitrospira_D. The sequence goes on along the minus strand of JACOEJ010000040.1, from coordinate 15,452 downwards.
GGCGACATCGTCGCCAATCGCGGCGGCCCGAATGGTGGACGTACCAGCAGCCGGTACTGCAGCCAGATATCGATTCAACCATCCGTCCCGTTGCTCCGGGAAACCATGTTCGATCGTGTCCTGGTCCGTAAAATGCGATTGCGTACTGCCAGCAAACCCCGCAGCCGGCAGGACCGCTAAACGATTGCTGGTATAGAGCCCGTGCAAGGGAAGAATAGACGGATGCATTGCAAAGCCGGTCCCTGTCAGGTCAAAGCCTGATCCATCGCCGGACCCCGGCGGCAGAATACCGATGCCACCGTTGGTTGACCGAGGGCGCATAACATAGTACTGAGGATCCGAATAGGGCACGATCGTATTGAGACCGTCATTGCCGCCGCGTTGAAAGACGACCACCAATGTTTTGCCCGCATTGCTCGCTGCATACGCCCGGCTCTTGAACAGCATCTCCAAAGGAAACATGTTGGCGGCTAACGCTGTGGCGGCCAGGCCCATGGCCCGTTTCAATACGGTCCGACGTGATACCTGTTGGAACGCCGATGAGCAGCAATGACAGTGGTCCATGGTTGTCCCTCTCAATGATCGTCCAACTATTGATAGAGATAGCGCGGATTCGTGAGCATGCTCGCCAACGTCCGGTCGAGCGCCGCTTCGGTGCTCGAATTGTCCAGATTGAATGTCCCCCCGCCACTTCGCAACGTCGTCAGATAAATTTGATACTCAGTGGCCGTGGCCACTCGGTCATTCGTGAGATTCAGGAGAAATCCTAAGACGTCTGCCTCCGTCCTCAAACCAAGGCCCTTTAACCACAGACGAGTAAGCCCTCCGTTCGTATCCGATCCGAATCGGATGGTCGAGCCAAATCCCGGGATTGTGGCTTCGTAGGCCATTGCCGTCTCATGGAATAGGACATAGGTGTTCAGCCAATGCTCGGACTTCTCTTTGTATCCAGTCGGTGGAGGCATTTCGAACAATCCCTGCCCGGTCGCCGTCAGCCGCCGTCGGATGGGCTCATGCGATGACCAGACTCCGAGATTGCGATAGAGCCCGACGACGTACTCCAAGGGCGTCTTCACCAGACTTCGATAGTTGGCCACATTGTTGAAGTCCGCCGACATGACGATAGCGATCAACACTTTGCGTATATCGCCTCCTGAATCGCTGAATACTGATGCCACTTCAGTGATTAACGCAGAAGACGGTGTTTCACTGACGAAGTACTCACAGAGCTTCTTAGCCAGATGCCTGGCGGTTGAGGGATGGCTGGCTGCAATTTGCAACACTCGCTCCCCTTCGGTTGGTCCACTCCCGTCAAACGACACCGACTGCCCCAGCACCGTTTTGGTTCCCGGGCTGTGCCGACTGGACACAAAACGAAACCCGGGCGCTGAACCTTCCGGCACCGTCCAACCGGTAAATGCTTTAGCAGCTTCGTTGATATCCGCTTGGGTATATCCAGCCGGATGCCCCTGCTCATCCACTCCAAGGGTATGGAGTTCCAAGACCTCGCGCGCATAGTTCTCGTTCGGATTCTCTTTCTTATTCACATCGGTATTCAGATACACCATCATGGCCGGGCTCTTCCCGCTCGTAATCAACAAGTCTACAAACCGCCCATAGGCCTGAGCCCGAAAGGCTTCATTCTCATAGACTTCGTATTGGCCACGGAAATGCGACCGGTAGTCGGTGTTGAAATGGTTATCCCAGAAATAGACCATCTTCTCGAGCAACTGACGCCGGCTATACAGCTTCCTGATGAGGTCATGGTCTTGGACTTGCTGAAGCTCCGGCTTCAATACAGCCGGCTCAGGATCATCTTTCTTCCAGGTACCCCGAGCGGCCGCCAGACGGAAATCTGTATCGGTATCCACGATGGGAATAGCGGCCGGCAACGGAGAGGTCGAATGGAGGTTCGTCGGCCAAGGCTGTGCCGGATCGAGGCCCAGCTGTTCCTTCATGTATCCAGTAGCCCAATCCCTTGCCTGATCCGCTGTCATATGAGACACCGTATTGAGTTGATTGGGAGTGCCTCCAAAGGTCAGACGATTCAACACGTGATAGCCGAACCAGTTCGCCGGCGCTGCCGGAAGCCCCGAGGTAGGAGGATCGAGCGGCGGGGCCGGCGTTGCAATTGCTTCAGGAGGAAGCGGGGTAGAAACCACGCGTGTGAGTCCTGGAATCCCGGCGGACAACCGCTGAATGCTCTTGTTGGATGGTGTCGATGGTCCCCCAACCACGGAGCTGGCCACTGCACTGGGTACAGCCGCTGCGATCGCAGCGCCGGCACTCGATGCGGCGGCGGCCATGGCCGTAGTCCCACTCATCATCGTAGACATACCGGCCCCGGCCATCACCGGCACTCCGGGTGCAATGGAACTCGCTGGTTTCATCCCACTCGTACTCTCTTCCATCTTCGTTTGTGCCTGCGCCGTTGGCTCTATCGCCGATGATCGCTGGAATTCAGTAGCCGGCGTGTTGATGGTCGCTTTGGCTTTCTTCTTCTTGGAGGATCTCTGGCCAGGTTCAGCAACTGAGGGAAGCGGTGCCCCCTCCTTCACTCCCGACAGGGTCGAATCAACCGGCCGAACAGGTTTGAGGAGCGAGTGTCGCGATGCAGTAGGAGAATCTGAAACCGGATGCACCCCGCCCTCATGCGCGTAGATAGGAATGCTCCCCCCACCTGTCGACCATAGTGAGAGGGCCACGAAAATGGAGATTCGACTAGGTCGCCGCCACATCGATTCGGCAATTGTTGACAACATACTGTTTTGCTCGTCCTTGACTAACGCCATAACGGACCTCCTTTATGAAACCGAGGTCTCATCCTGTGGTGCGTTGGTTGAGCAAGACCAATACCCTGAGGCTCGTTCTTCGACGCTGCCTGGTATCCCTATATGAATCGAGGCATTATCCTGCCGCATCAGACCCCGCTGAGGGACATTCCCTACAGCTGGTGTACGGCAGGCGCCTTCAAATCATGTCCACAACGTGACACACCCTGGCTGGCTCTTCATACAGAGAGAACATTAACCTATGCCGGATCAGCTACGTACTTGTGACTATGACTGATGAGCAGATGAATTCAATGAGGCGAGGGGAAACCGAGGGAGGGATTGTTAGGAGCTAAGGAGAAAGTGCGTAGTGCACCTCCTCAACATGGACAAAAGGCATGATGAGGCCAAGCCCGTCTTGATCGTGAGAGAAGTCGTACACGATCGATTCATCCGGAATGAGACGACCGACGATAATGACGGCAAGTTCCACAGTCTTTCCCGCGGCAAGCTCCCGCTGCAATCGATCCACTGAGCCTGCCGGAGGGATCGCTTTGAGCCCCCCCGGCAGATCATCCGGTTTGAAACGAACCTGGCCCCATCGCGTCGTCGTAAACACCGGTCCCACCGCCACCGAAAAGCCCTGCACCTCCGGATCGAATCGAGACAATTCTCCCGACCACCGAAATGCGATCCGCTTGGCCAACGCGGAATGTCCGGCACGGCTCGCATCACGTTCACGATTAAGGGCGAACAGCCGGTCATCATGCCCGGGGTCATGATGGCCATGCCCGTAAATTACAGGCCAATCGGGAGGCCGGCCGTCCAAGGCAGTCAGAAAATTTTCAATGGAGGGCGCATCATCCAGAAACTGGATGTCTTGCGGAATGATGGCGGCAAACTGAGACAGGCTCAAGAATTGGAGAGGGCCGATCCCCGCTCCTTCTTCCGCTCCTCTTGCAGGAACAGAGAACAGTACGAGCAAGACGACGAGAACGGCTCGCATAGGCATCGTCAACCCTGCTACCCGGCAGGAGCTTGAGCCAAGGCTTGGGAAAAAGTCTTTTCGAGTCCGCGCACAGCAGGCTGATCGACATGCAGGACACCAGCCTCAAGCAAGACGGCCACCCGAGGGGAAGGATCGATTCGCCGGAGCGCCGATTGAGTCAACCCCTCGGTCCTGATCACCTTCTCATAGGTCCCAAGCCAGGCCTCAATGACGGCACGCAATCCCGCATCTTCAGGCTTCATCTTGCCCATTTTCACTTGCTGAAGAAGCTTAATAATCGGATCAGATTGCCCGATGATCCCGATCGCACGTTGCAGGAGTTCCTCTGATTCCATGAGGGCCGCCTAGTTTGTCGAGCAGGAACCGGGTCCCCGCGGATCGCCGCAGCTGCCACAAGACCCGCCGGATCCGGCGCCGGGCGAGGCCCATCCCCCGGTCGCGCCAACCCCGAACGAAGAGATCTGCTTTTCCAGCCTTGTTGCCTGACACTTCGGACAAGCGGCTTCATCTGATCTATGGATCAAGAGCTCAAACCGGTGTTTACATTCGCTACAGACATATTCGAAGATAGGCATGCATCACACTCCTTGTTGGGTCCCATTATAAAATCACCCTGCTCAGATCGCAATGCGAGGCACTTATGTACCGCGAAGAACAATCCTTCACTCTCCGATTCAGCCTGGAAGCCAGTTTTCCGGACGACTACGACGGGGACGAGGATCAGCGAGCCTGGACTAGCGAGTGGGAAGCCCGTATCAAGCCGGACATTCTCAAGATGGTCTTTGAGTCCTTACGCCGCCACCCAAGCTGGGCGGCGCACATTCGCAATCGAGGAAAATCCGCCCTCGACGAAATCGAAGTCGTCGTTGAGAGGGATTTCGGAAAACCCCAACCCTTCAAAATCTAACCATGCCGCCGCAAAGAGACATCGGGCTCTATATTCACGTTCCGCTCTGCCGGCAGCGCTGCCATTTCTGCGCCTTCTACCTGGAGATCGCCACACCGGCTCGCATCGAAGCCTTCCTTTCAGCACTTGCACGTGAACTGACCCTCTATCACCAGCAGAATGTACTTGCTGGACGCGCGCTTCGGAGCATCTACTTCGGAGGGGGAACGCCCACGGTTATTCCATCTCTACAGCTCGCTGCACTCCTGGACCGTATCCGAAACACCTATTCCGTCACACCCGACGTCGAAGTGACCATCGAAGCTCACCCCTCAACGGTCACACGCCAGGATTTGAGAGTCCTCGCCGAAGCCGGCTTCAATCGGATCAGCCTGGGGGCCGAGTCGATGGCTCCCCAAGACTTCATTCCAATCGGCCGCCCGGGCACGGTATCCGACACTGAGCAGGCCGTCCAAGATGCCCGAACGGCAGGATTTTCAAATATCAACCTGGACCTCATGTACGGGCTGCCAGGCCAAAGCCTCGCGTCATGGACAGCTACCCTGCACTCACTCCTCGCCCTCGACCCGACACATATCTCTTGCTATGCCCTGACGATCGAAGACCACACCAAGCTGGCTCAGGATATCGCCAAGGGGCTGGTCCCTGCACCGGACGAAACGCTTCAGATTGAAATGGAAACGGCAACAGAGAGCGTGCTGGCTTCAGCTGGATTCACCCGTTACGAAATCTCGAATTACGCCAGGCCTGGTTATGCCTGTCGCCACAATCTGCTCTATTGGACCGACGGCGACTATCTTGGCCTCGGCCCCAGCGCACAGTCCTACATCGCCGGAAGCCGATTCGGCAATATTGCCAATCTCGACGCCTACGCCGGCCAACTGCAGAACGATCACCTTCCGGTCGCGGATCGCCGCATGCTGACCCACGAAGAACAGCGACGCGATGCCCTGATTTTCGGTCTTCGATTATTGAAGGGGGTCCCGAACAACCTCGCCATTGAGGATGCAGGACAACGCGATATCCTCGCACAACTCACTGAACGGGGTCTGATCGTCAACGAACACGACCGGATCACACTCACCCCCCTGGGCTGCCGTTTTGCCGATAGCGTGGCATCAGAGCTGTTCTGAGCCCGGCTCTTTCATCGCCTGCCATGCCATTGACAACCGGCGCTTCGGAAGGAGACACTATTATTCATTCACGCGAGGTGACTCATGCCCGTCAACATGGATCCTGCAAAAAAACGCAAGCCCGGCCAGGCGGAACCGACCGCAGCCTCACAGCCGGTCCCCGAACCCATAGAGACCGCACCGCTCGCGTTCGGAACCGAAACCCATGCTGATCGCGAGAAAGACCTGGCCGATGCCGAGTGGAAAAATTTGTGGGATGCGACTGAAGTGATCGATATGGATAAGGTGTGACCGGCGCCGCTCAAGCCGGAAGAAAATAGAAGGCGATCGCCAGCATCGCGTATACCCCGACCAGCATCGCGCCCTCCATCCAGTTCGATTCCCCGTCGATCGCGACGAAGCCCACGACAAACACCGAGATCGTCACCGCCGCCACTTCAAACGGCGTAAAGATCAAGTCCAGAGGGGTTCCAAAGAGATAGCTCGCAAAGACCAGCACCGGCGCGACTAAGAGAGCAATTTGCAGGCTCGACCCCACGGCAATGCCATAGGCCAAATCCATTTTATTCTTCATCGCCATGAGGACCGCCGTCGAATGCTCCGCCGCATTACCGACCAATGCCACCAGAATCACGCCGACGAAGACCTGCGTCAAACCCAGTTTGTGCGCGGTCGGTTCGATCGCTCCGACCAACAGTTCGCTCATCACGGCGATCAAGGTGGTGACCACCGTCAGCACGGCCACGGACATACGGAAGCTCCAGGGCTGTTCCCCGAGATCCTCCGCATCATGCGATTCCCCTGCATACAAATGGCGATGGGTCTTTAGTGAGAACATGAGGCTGAGCCCATACATCACGAAGAGCACGATGGCGATCTCCAGACTCAACTCCCGTTCGATCGTCACGCCCCGATCCGCGGCGGTGAAATGAAAGAGCGCAGGAATAATCAAGCCGACTGCCGCTAATAGTAATAGACTGGAGCCCATGCCTGCCGCGGTTTGGTTGAATTTCTGCCGTTCATACTTCAACCCGCCGGCCACCATAGACGCCCCGAGAACCAGCAGGATGTTGCCCAGAATGGAACCGGTCAGAGATGCCTTCACCACATCATGGAGCCCCTCACGAAGCGCGGCGAGTGCTATGATCAGCTCTGCGGCGTTCCCCAGTGAGGCATTCAACAGACTGCCGATCCCGGCACCGACATGCGACGTGAGGTGCTCGGTCGCGCGGCCCAGCATGCCGGCGAGTGGAATGATGGCGAAGGCAGAAGCAGCAAAGACCAAGAGCGGATCGGCCTTCAGCAGTTCAAGGGCAAGTGCAGCAGGAATGAAGACGAGAAGCACATCGAGCCAGGATGTAAAGATTCGTTTCATGGCCGGAACCTAACATGACTCCCTGTGATTGTCGATGAATCCCACACCAACCACCGATGCATTGTTCTACCCGTTCCATCTCTGCCATGAGGAGACGCTGCAACGCCTCCTCGCACGGTTTCGCCGTGTCCACTTTCGCGATTACATGGCGCTCCAGCTGAGCCCCTTCTCAGGAACCACCGCCTTTGCTGATCGCATGGGGGGAACATTTCCAGAATTGGTGACCACGGGCCGACTGGTTCAAGGTCACAACGTCAGCGGACCGCTGAGCGACGCCAGCCGGATCTCCATCGACCGTGACTTGGCCGATATTCGGTGGCGAACGCTCTTCCATGCAGCGATCCGGGAAGACCGGCGCTTTCAGCGCGGTCTCTTCGATCCCACACATGCCATGACAATTGGCCGCGATACCTTGCCGGGCCCCGCGGCACTGCTCCGACTCATGGACGAGAGTTTTCTCCACCAACCGTTCACTGTCAAGGCCGTACAACAGTTGAGCTGCGAACGGCTGAGCGGAGATACCGCCTTTCGTTTCGAATATGGCCTGGCATTGATCAAGACCGCCGCGGCCCAGTGTTATACGATTCAACTGGCACACAACCTACAGGTAACAACCGCCACAGATTCGTCCGCACACTTTCAGCTGTTCGGCCGAACGCTCGACCGAGAAAACGAGCGGCTTCCCAACCATCTGATAATCAGAACCGGGTATTAACCTCCTCTCAAGACTCTGCTACACTTTTCGGCCATGGCGAAACCATCCTTTCCGCTGACTACCCCTGACGTGACTGAAGAGACCGGTACGGGGACCGATGACGGCCTTGAAGCCCGTGTGATTGTCTATAATTGTGACTGCCACACCTATCAGCAAGTGATCGCGCTGCTGTGTAAGTATGTGCCGGGCATGACCTCGTCACGCGCCTTTGAGCTCGCGTATCAGATCGATCATGAGGGAGAGGCGATGGTCTTTGAGGGAGAGACACAGCAAGCCGAGCAGATTGCGTCAGGGCTGGCGAGCGGAGGCCTACGCGTGGTCGTGCAGTAAGTCGCGCACCCAGGCGGGGCGGGGATGGATTACTTGGCTTTCCGTTTCGCCGGTTGCTTCGTGACTTTCTTGGCAACAGGAATCGCAGACTTTGGAGGTTTTTCTGCTTTCACCGGCTTTGTGGGTTTGGCTGGCTTCGCCGGCTTTTCCGGCTTGGCTGATTTTACCGACTTCGCTGCCAGAGCGGGCTTCGCCGATACGCCGGGTTTTGTGGGAGGCTGCTTGCCCGCTTTGGCTGACTGCCGGCTGGATCTCGACGATCCCGACTTCACCGGTATCGGCATGGCGGCATACACTTTATTGATCTTCGTCAGCTGATCCGGGTTCATCACCCGCACTTGGTACAGCTCAAACAGTTTCCCGATGGCTTTCTGATCGCCCCGTTTCGCCGCATTCAACAGCTTGCGGCGTTGGTTCATTTCTTCTTCTTCAGTATGGGAGGCAGCGCGTCGTTCCATTCTACTCCATCCTCTTCTAGCATCCCTTCAAACAGACACCAGGCCTGCCGAACAGGTAAAAACTCGCGGAACTATATCAGAAATCACACAAATGTTGAAACAGGCTGCTCGCACCATAAAATTCAGGCCTCAGAGGCGCGCCAGACGCACTTGGGCTCATTGGTAGACGAATAGATTCTTCCCCATTGAGCCCTGTCAAACCCGGTAGGTATAATCGCACCACTACATTCACAGGAGACTTGATCATGTCCATGCATACAGCCCCGCAATCCACCGTCGCCGATGACCCCAAAGCCCGTGAGGTCATGCGCCAGGCATTCGAGAAGACCGCCCGCTGGCCGAAAGATTTCAACGGCTTCACCGCTGATCTCACCGTCAATATTAACGGAAAGGTGACCACCGGTCCGGTCATGGTGAAGGGCCCCCGTGAAGTATCGGTGCAACTCGGAGATGCCGAGGTACAAAAATGGGCTCAGGAACAGCTCGGGATGATCGCCGTCCACCGCGGCCCCCGGAGCTTCGAGGAATCAGACGGCAAGTACTCCCTCACCATGGAAGAGGACGGCCACCCGTTCGGCACCAAGCTCGATATCCACGGATCGAACTCCTTCTACCGGATTAAAGATAACCGCATCACCCAGATTAACCGCAAGATGGCCCATCCGGGCATGACCCCGTTTGCCTTCTCGATCAATGTCGAAGAAAGTTCCGTTACGCAGGATCAGAAGAACCTGACCACCAAATACACTGTCTATTACTACTCCCCCACTGACGGCAAGCTGAACAATGTCGAGAGCTTCACCGACACGCATGTGCGCGTGGGAGCGGCTGATCTGCCCGCAACCCGCCGCATCATTGCGTTTGAGAACGGCCAGGTCATTGTGAAGAACCTGACCTTCACCAATCACAAATTGCTCTAGAGCCATCCTCCCGTCCGCTCCCTGTTTGAGGAGCGGACGGGAAATGGGCGGTGCACGCAGGCATGGATCTCAGAACCTCATTTCCACGAAGCATGCGGGTCAAGCTGGAAGGCTACGTTCATCTCGCGCGGATGATCGACAAGTGCCGCGCCGTTCTCGTCGGCACCGAAGGCGAATATATCTATCCCTGCCCGATGGATGAACGGCTGTTGGAGTTCGTCGGGATCACCAGCGATCAATTCACAGCGGCAGTGAAAACGAATCCGGCAGATGAAGGAGTCGCCGCCTGGTTTCGGCAGACGGCCAAGCCGCATCCGACAGCTGAATTAGATGAATGGAATAAAAAGCTGTTGGCGCGCGGCCCCAGTTCTCCCGAGAGCCTGGAGAAGTTCAACAAATACCGCGACGCCGTGGATCCTTCACGGACCGATCTGACCGCCTGGTCCGATCTACAGGACCTGGAGGAGGGCCGAGACGTACCGCGACGAATGGTGATCGCGTAACCGACTGCCGAGCCAGAGGACACCACAATATGAACGTGACGACAGCAACCTGTGCGTGCCTGTTGGTCGGATTGACCAGCGCCGGCTGCGAAACCGAGCAGCTCATGCTCCAAAAGAGCGCCTTGACCACTGAAGTGCGCAAGGAGACCACCACAGGCATGGCGCTGCCAGCTGGTTGTCCGACGTTCCTCAAATCTCTTCCCGCCACCCAAACCAGCCTGACCGTTTCCTACCTCGAACCGACGAAGAGTCAGAATGGAGCCTTGCTCACCGACCTCGCCTACACAACTATCTATCTAAGCGCCAAGGGAGCTCCAACAACTGCCATTCGCGTGTGGACCAATGACCCTCACGGCGGTGCGCAAGTCACCATCAGCGATATTCCCGTGACCGCATCAGAAATAGGATTGTGCGTCACCGCAACCAACTGGGCAGGGAAAGAATCATTGTCGGCCTCGCCCAAGCCATAGGATTCCTTCACCAACGGTTAGTCTCGCGGCATCCTTCAAGAACCTCGAATGCGAGGTATCTTCAGAAGATGCTCGATCGGAAGGCCAGCCCTCGGCGTTACTTGCCCTTCTCTCGTTTCGCCGCCTTTTTCTCTGCCATGGTCTTCGACGGTTTCTTTTTGGTCTCTTTCTTCTTGTCCTGACCTTTGCCCATGATGCTGCTCCTTTTTGGTGAGAGTACCACTGCCTACTTGTAGCCTTCCCCGCTCGTTCCACCGCCGAACCCGCCCCAGTTGCCGCCGAAGCCACCCTGCCCTGTGCCCCAATACTCGCCACGTTGAATGCGGCGATAGGGATGTCGCAGGTCCGGGCGGCTGATCCACCAGAAGAAGGACATCGCCCCAAGGCTGGTGAAGAGGGTGATCCAGAAACCGACGCCTTTGAAATGGTGCTTAGGCAGCGTCCCAACCCGCACCTCTTGAGCCGGAGTCGCGAGCGCAACCACGGTCCGGTACAAGCCTTCACCGAAATGCCCGAGCTGAATCGCAGGAAGCAACGTGCCACCGCCGACGTCGGTCATGATTGTCGGTGTGATAATGGGAAGCATCTGGCGCCCCAACGTCATCGCCGCCTGCCGCTCTTCCACGGAGACGAGCACCATCACTCCATGTTCCTGCTGCGCCGATCCGATCCCCCATTTCCCATAGAGCGCCGCTGCATATTCGTTGGCCGAAAGAAAAGGCTTAATCGACGGCACGGTGACCACCACCATCTCCACCCCGGTTTTTCGTTCGAGATCCTGACAGACAGAACGAATCCGCTCTTTCCACTCCGCATCCAGCACGCCGGCATGATCGCTGACATACCCCATCGGACCGGGCAAGGGCGCGCGTTCCTTCGGGCGATCATAGAGCGCCGATTCCGCAGCTCCGATCATAATGAGCAGCAGCAGGCTCATTGACGCCATCGCTGAAACGATTTTTTTCAGCATGCCGATCACGCCGGTTCCTGCGTCAGTCGAGCTTCCACGGATTGCCCCAGCCGTTCACAACACTCAAGATACCGCTCCATCAGCCTGGGTATTTCCTTTTGCCCCGGCGAGATCTGCCCGCGCTTGAGCAACCAGGCATCGCGCAGGCCCGACAGATCGAGGGACAAGAACGTTTCGAAATCCTTCAAGAGCGGCTCACCTTGCGACAACACCGGCCGCCCCAACAATCGCTGCACCCCGCGCAGACAAGGCAGCATCGCCGTTAGCGACAAAGGCAAGAGAATCGTAATGGCCTCTTCCGTCCCCCCGCCTTCGATAAAGCGCTGGCGCACGCGCAACAGATTCCCCCGCAAGCTCTGCAGCACTTCGGCAAGGAGGTGGCGCTGATCGACCTTAAACCCGACGAACGGGTCCTGTCCGGCGAGGAGCCGATGCTGCTCCTGCATTTCCAGATACTCGAGAGGAAACACCAGCGCCATCGCCGGTAAATCGGCCTGCGTCACAAACAGCGGCACGACAATCTGTTCCTTGGCCCACCGGCGATGCAGCGCACCATACTTCTTGAGTTGGTCCGCCTTGGTGGATTTCACCACCAGGACAATATTCAGATTCGAGCGTCCCGGCAGAAACTCGCCGCGTACTGCGCTGCCATACAGAAGCACGCCATCGAGTGAGTCGCCATACACCCGCTGAACGTCCTTCACATAGGCTCGCAAGTGCTGCTGATACTCATCCGGCAGTCCGTCGATCACCCATTCACTACCTGCCATCGTGTAACCTCGTCATTCCTGCTGCCGTATTCCTGGCAAACGGATCCGGCAGAAATCCTGCTGCCATGACTCGATCGATCAATGAAAACGGCGCCGATTGCCGCAATCCCGCAGTTGTGGACAAGACACGATACCGCAGCCGTGAATTCCGATCCAGCGTGCGGAAGACCCGGTTGCGAAGAAACCCGATGACGGGATTCGCCGTGTTCCAGAACAAGACCTGTTCATCCGCCAATCGTTGCAACATCGTGACCTGGGGACGCCGGGCATCCTCGTAGATTTTCAACTTCGCCGCGGAGAAATTCCGCTCAGCCAGACATTCCGGCAACAAGTCCGCGAGCGTCATCGCGTCGACCATCGCTTGCATGCGGCCTTGGGACGCGTGCGGATTCATCGCATGAGCCGCATCGCCGATCAGCACCGCTCCGTCCGCCACCCAGGTCGGTGTCCGCACACGCCCGGTCGGCATGAACGCCGTCTGGCTCCAATCCGTCAATCGCTGAAACAGCGGCTTGAGCGTGGGATCGACGGCGATCCAGGCCTCCTGCAAAGCCGGAAGGCCTTGTTCCTTCACACGGTCGTAGGACCCGGTCGGGATCATATAGAAGCAATAGACCTTATCGCCGGCCGCCGGGAACAGCCCGAGAATCGTTTTCTTGCCGACAAAGTATTTCGCCTCGGTAACCGGGACCGGCGAATCGAGAATCGCGATCAGATACCCCTGCGGATAGAGATGCACATCCGCCGGAATCTGCAGGGCCTGCCGGACCTTGGAAAAAGCGCCATCGGCCCCGACGACCACCTTCGCACGAATAGTGACCTCTTCACCACCACGCGTCGCGGTCAGACCGCTCACCTGCGTCCCCTCCTTCACCAGACTCACAAAGCTGGCCCCATACCAGAGCGCAACCGACGGTTCGGCCTGGATCGCATCGAGGATGGCGTGGTGCGCCACATTCGGCAACGTCACGACGGCATGGTTGTAGGGCGCGGGCAACTCTCCGTAGTCGATCGTGCACAACCGTTCGCCACCCACCCGGCAGAAATGAAACTTGCGGATCGGCCTGGTCGAGTCCACCGGCAACTTCTTGAGCAATCCCAATCGATCTAATACTTGTTGACCGTTCGGCTGAAGAATCTCTCCACGTAGCCCCTGCGGCGGACCTGAAGCCTGCTCCAGGACGATCGTCTTGATCCCCTGCTGCGCCAGCGCGAGCGCCAGCACGGCGCCTCCGCCTCCGGCCCCGACCACAGCAATGTCTGTTTCGACGATAGTCCCTGCCACGCGTGTCCCGCCTATGGTTTCCAGAGATAGTAGCGCTGCTGATCTCTCCACATCGTCAAAAACTTCTCTCTCGCCTGAGCCGTAATCGCGTGATCTCGTATCACATCCAGCCGCTCGTCGTTGTAACGATTCCCGCTGCCGGTATGGTTCATAGATCCGGACGCGTTGATCTCGTCATCGATCACCACTTGTTTGAGATGCATCAGCCCGTCGTGCTGATTGACAAGGATGGGAATACCGGCCAGGTGCAAGGTCTCGACCGCGGTCTTTTGCTTTTGATCCGTGAGCCTCTCCCGATCCGTAATCACGCGCACGTCGAGGCCGCGCTTCTTCGCCTCGACCAGGCCTTTCACTGCCAGCGGCGAGGTCAAGCCATACACGGCCACGTAAATATAGCGTGAGGCATGATCGTAGATCTTCGACAGTTTCGTCAGCGGCTCATCTTCGGGCGCGTAGTACACCTCGATGCTTGTGGCATGGGCTGAACCGATCACGCTTCCTGCCACGCAGGTGACGCAGAGGGCACATCGAAGAAAAGATTGGCAGAAAGCTGGCAAGCACCGCCTCGTCATTCGACTTCGAAGAGATCTCGAAAGTGATCGTCGGACGCGTCCCACGCCTGGGCGGAATGGGCACTGAGCCAGCCACGCAGGAATGCTTTCTGGCCTGGCGTCAGCTGTTGTTTGATCTGATGCGACCGTCCTTGAAGGGGCTGAAGAAATCCCACCCGTTTCTGAAAATCCAGCGTGGCGGTGCGAACATAGACGCCGGTATATATCGACGGCTTATCGTCCTCGCCCTCTCCCTGAATCCAAACGGACAAAAACTTCTCTAACTGCAGTCCGGCGCTATCCATCGCCGGGTCAGTTTCATGAAACAGTTCTTGCTCGGACTCCTTGAGAGGGGTTGCCTCAAGGGCGCGAAACATGAAATTTTGTTTCCACATCGACGGCTCCTCCGAGAGGGTCGCATAGTGTATGGGGAGCCGAACGAAAGTCAAGCAACGTGCCAGGCCCTCGTTGCCTTGACAAGGGCGGAGACTCTTTGTTAACGTCCTGAAATTCCTTAATCTCTAGGCCAACTTGGGAGAATCCATGCAGGTCAAGGTCAATGGGAAATCAGAGGACATCCAAAGCGGCAGCGTCCTCGATTTGCTCACGCTCAAGAAGATCGATCCGCAGATGGTTGCGGTCGAGGTCAATGACAAAATGATCGAACGGGAACATCTCGCCACCACCACCCTTAAAGAGGGCGATCTGGTCGAATTCCTCTTTTACATGGGAGGAGGCCGGTGACGATGATTATGCATAAAGAAATTACCGAATTAATCGGAAAGACACCGCTTGTCCGCTTGAACCGGCTGTCTAAGCCAGGCTCGGCGACGATCTACGGCAAGGTGGAGTTTTTCAATCCGGGCGGCAGCGTCAAGGATCGCATCTGCCTGAACATGATCAATGAGGCCGAACGGCAGGGCAAACTGAAGCCGGGCGGCACCATCGTGGAGCCAACCAGTGGCAATACCGGCATCGGCCTGGCCCTGGTCTCAGCCGTACGCGGCTATAAGCTCATCCTGGTCATGCCGGAAAGCATGAGCATGGAACGGGCGAGCCTGCTGTCCTCCTACGGGGCACAGCTGGTCCTGACTCCCGCATGGGAAGGGATGAAAGGGTCCATTAAGGAAGCAGAGAGCATCCTGGCCCAGAACCCGAGCTATTTCATGCCGGATCAGTTTTCGAACCCGGCAAACCCGGCGATGCACCGGATGACCACGGCACCGGAGATCCTGGATGCCCTGGACGGAAAGATCGACGCGTTCGTCGCGGCGGTCGGCACAGG
>JACOEJ010000039.1:7031-32148 GCA_024998645.1 Nitrospira sp. | reverse complement strand
CAGAACTGAGGCGATGCCCGGCTAGACAAATACGGCATCGTTCGTTAGGGTCAGGCTATGGTGGATAAAATAACAGACCTTCCGCAAGGCGAGGTTCAAAAAACGCCTCGTCTATCGAAGTCCAAATATATCTCCGGTCTCCAGTGTCATAAGCGCCTGTATCTGGATATCTACCAGCCGTATCTGGCGACGCCGCCTGATGCCGGGACCCAGGCAATTCTGGACATGGGGACGGACGTCGGCGAACTGGCACGGCGCCGTTTCCACGGCGGCCGTCTCGTAACAGCCGGGTATCGACAGACTGAGGCGGCGCTTGCTCAAACAGCGGCGCTGATGGCCGATGAGTCTGTCCCGGCAATCTATGAAGCGGCGCTGATGGCCGATGGCGTGCTCGTCCGTGTGGATATTCTGGAGCGGGTGCGAACAGAAGACGGAGCCCCGGCGGCGTGGCGGCTGATCGAGGTGAAGTCGTCCACCAAAGTGAAGGATGTGCATCTGGACGATCTGGCGCTGCAGCGCCACGTGCTCGTGGGGGTGGGCCTGAATATCGTCAGTTGTCATCTCATGCGTATCAATACCGCCTATACTTATGCGGGCGGCGAGGTTGATCTGAACGAGCTGTTCGCAATCGAGGAGCTCTCTTCAATTGTGCTGGAACGGCAGGTCACTGTGCCGGACCGGATGGCCGCGATGAAGGCGATGCTGCTTTCACCGGCCGCTCCCGTGATAGATCCGGATCGACATTGTTTCACGCCCTACGAATGTCCCTTCTGGGCTCATTGCACGAGTCAGAAGCCCGCGCGATGGATTTTTCATTTGCCCGGGGCCAAGCAGATCGCCAGTCAGCTGGCCGAGCAGGGTGTCGTGACCATCGATGAGATTCCCGATGGCACGAAACTGTCGGCGGTTCAACGGAAGGTCAAAGAGAATGTCGAGTGGGTGTCCGAGAAGCTGGATGCCGCACTCAAGACCGTGCGGCTTCCCGTTCATCATCTGGATTTCGAAACAGTCATGCTGGCCGTGCCGCGGTTTGCCGGCACACGTCCGTATCAAGCTCTGCCGGTGCAATGGTCGAATCATATCGAGTCCGACAAGGGGGATCTTCTCCATCACGAATTTCTCCATACTGAAGGATCAGATCCGCGTAGACCCCTGGCTGAGGCGCTGCTGGAATCGCTCGGCAGCAAGGGGAGTATCTGCGTCTACTCTCCGTATGAAAAATCTGTGATCGAACAGCTGGCGGAGTTTCTTCCTGAACTGCGAACGGCGCTCAAGGCGTTGGTGAAACGGATTTGGGATCTGCACCCGATTGTCAAAGAACATTATTATCATCCGGAGTTCGGCGGGTCCTATTCGCTGAAAGAAGTGTTGCCGGCGTTGGTGCCCTCGTTGCGGTACGACGATCTCACCATTAGAGAGGGAGGGCAGGCTGCATCCGAATACTACAAGATGGTCTTCGTCGAGACCGACTGGATCGAGCGGGCAAAAATTCAGGAAGCGCTACTGGCCTACTGTAAGCGCGACACGCTGGCGATGGTCGAATTACGGCGGGTCTTAGGGGAGAAGGCGAAGGGACAGTAGAGGATTTAAGAAACACACAAAGAATTTATCCCATCGCCAAGTTCGATAAGAATGGCGTCGGGTCTAGCAAGCTCTGTTTGGCGGAGAGGGTGGGATTTGAACCCACGGTCCCCTTGCGAGGACGCCCGCTTTCGAGGCGAGTCCATTCGGCCACTCTGGCACCTCTCCTGGCAACTTGCTGAATTGGGATGCATCGAAAGACGCGCGCCCCTGACCGATCAAGCTGTGGGGGGAGCTTACAGTGAGAGGCGTGATATTTCAATGAGTTTTCTCTCATCGGAGACGATGTAACCACGAATTCATTGGAGAAAGAATCACGGTGCCTTGCGAATCTCCGAGTAAGGTGAATTATTCCACTGAATCGTGACGTTGTGCGATGTCTCGCTGGTCTGTTTTGTGCTTAGAATAGGAAATCTCTTCTAGAATGCAGCGGTCCGTACTATCCTTCCGTAACGGTAGAAATTCCTTCTGATCGGCATAGGATCTGCCTATTATTGAGTTGTTCGGATTCATTGTTTCCTAGTGTTTCATTTGCGTGCATGAGCGAATTAGTACCTATTTCAGTCCGCACCCTTCCCGAATTATTTGCCTGCCGCTGTGAGCAAGCTGGCGGTGGATTGGCCTATGCCTATCTCAAAGATACCGCTGCGATAGACCGTCAGCTTACGTGGGTTGAACTCGCGGGCGAAGTGAACATTCTTGCAAAAGCTCTGGGGGCGCGTGTCGAGCCGGGCACTCGCACTCTTCTGATTTATCCCCCTGGACTCGAAGTGGTCGTGGCCTTCTGGGCTTGTATCCAAGCCGGCCTCGTTCCCGTTCCGGCTCCCGCGCCGGATCCCATCAGACGCAAGCACAGCCTTTCTCGCCTACAGGCCATCCTGGATGATGCGCAAGCCACACTCGTTCTGACGACGGCCAGCATCCAGACCCTGTGTGCGGAGCAATCCCTTGTGGCAACGGATCGCCAGGTCCAATGGCTGGCCACTGATCAACCGATGGGTGAGGGGTGGCCAAGTCTGGAAAACCGTTCGCCGATCTCGGAACTGGCCTATTTGCAATATACGTCAGGTTCAACCGCGACACCCCGTGGCGTGATGATCAGTCACGGCAATGTCCTGGCTCAATGTGAAGCCATCCGGCAGACAGCGGGGGTCAATGCTGAGAGCCGCTCGTTGTGCTGGCTCCCGTATTTTCACGACTATGGACTGGTGCACGGGATTCTTGCGCCTTTATATGCGGGCATTCCGGCGTTCCTCCTATCTCCACTTACGTTCCTTCGGCGGCCACTCCGCTGGCTTGAAGCCATCGACCGGTGGGCTATTACTCATAGCGGTGCTCCGAGCTTTGCCTACGATGCGTGTGTGAAGGCCTATCAGAAACAACCGGGCTGGTCCGGCGATCTTGGGAGTTGGGCGGTGGCCAGTTGTGGTGCCGAGCCCATTCATTGCAGGACGATCAATACGTTCACCCGGATATTTGCCCCACACGGATTCAAGCGGAATGCATTCATGCCGGCGTATGGGTTGGCTGAGGCCACCCTGGTCGTGTCCAGTACTTCGCGGTCTGAATCGCCCCATATGATCACGGTGGATTCGGCTGCGCTTGAGTCACATCGGGTCGAAACTCGAAGTCCGGATAAGGCGGGTATACGTGAGCTTGTGGGGTGTGGTCGTCCGCTTCCGGGTTCTCAGGTCATTATCGTCGAACCGGGAAACGGCGTGGAATGTGCCGCCGGCCAAGTCGGAGAGATCTGGGTGTCCAGTCCCAGCGTGGCCTTAGGGTATTGGCGGAGGGCTGAGGCGACGAATGAGGCATTCAACGCTCAGGTTTCCGGTCGGCCAGCCGAGCATTTCCTCCGCACGGGAGATTTGGGGTTCTTAAGCGACGGACAGGTTGTTGTTACGGGTCGTCTGAAAGATCTGATCATCTTGAACGGGAGAAATATCTATCCGCAAGATTTGGAGGCGGCCGTCGAAGTCTGCCACCCCATGGCGCGGAATGGTGGGTGCGTGGCTTTCTCGGTCGAAGCGGACGAGGTCGAGCGTCTGATCATCGTGCTTGAAGTCGATCGGCAACAAGATCTTCTGGCCGAAGAGGTGGCGACGGCGGTTCGCGTCACTGTGGCGGAACGGTTTGAAGTCCCGGTGTGGGGGGTTGTGCTGGTACGTCACGGGACGATTCCAAAGACTTCAAGCGGAAAAGTGCAACGGCAAGCCTGTCGAAAAGCATATCTGGATCAGTCGCTTGCCGTGCTTTCCATGCAGATGCTCTCAGCTGAAGAGGCCGTGACTGGTTCGGGGCCAAACGCTGAAAGCTCTCGAAAGGTCCACGACCTGCTGAAGAACGGCGGGGGGCTTGAAGATTATGTGACGCGTGTATTCGCAGAACAATCAGGGCTCCCGGTTTCCAGAATCGAGGCGGGAATGCCTTTGGTCAATATCGGGTTGGATTCCCTTGGTACCAGTCTGGTCAAGAATCGACTTGAGCAGGAGTTCGGGGTTGATCTTTCATTCGGCCAGTTATTTGGCCTGGGGACGGTGCGGGATCTCGCGGCGTATCTTCTGAGGTCTCTCTCAGAGGCCTCTTCCGGAACAGAACGGAGCTCGCGCGGCCAGGCTGGCGAGCCGGGATCCGATGAGAGAGGCCTGCTGGTAGAGGGCGGGGAAGTGGGGCGGTATCCGCTTTCCTCCAGTCAAGAGCGGTTATGGTTCCTGGAGCAAGTACAGCCTGGCAGCGCGTTGAATCACATTTCCATCGGGATGAGGCTGTCCGGACGTCTGGATCTTCCTGCCTTCAATGCCAGCATCCAGGAGCTTGTGCAGCGGCATGACATATTGAGGATGGGGTTTGCGTCAGTTGGCGAGCTTCCTTATCAAGCGAACTCTGCCGAGGTGGTCGCGAGAGTCACGTGGGTGTCCTTGCGCGATACTTCTCCGTCGAACCTTGACGCAGAAATACGACGGAGGATTCGGGAGGAAGTACTTGTTCCGTTTGACTTGGGAAATCCTCCCTTGCTCAGGGTGCTTCTTCTTGAGACAAGTGATGGGGAGCACCTCTGCATCCTGACCGTTCATCGCCTTGTCTCGGATGGATGGTCCTTGCGGTTACTCTGCCGGGAACTTACGGAACAGTACAGGTCGCGAGTCAAAGATCAGGGGATGGTCCCAGCGCATTCGCAGAGATCGTACCTTGAATTCAGCCAATGGCAGAGAGACCAGTTGGAGAGTGAACGATACGTCGCGCAGCTGGGATATTGGCAACGCCAGTTGGACCGCATGCCTGCGTTGCTTGACCTGCCCTCCGATCGTCCGCGCCCGCGCGTGCCGTTGTTCCAGGGAGGATCGAGAATCCGTGTTCTTCCCGGATCGATGGTGGCAGATCTGGGAGCGTTCTGCACCCGGCAGGGCACGACCAAATTCATGGCGGTCTATTCTGCGTTGTGCGCCTGGCTCCAACGCGTCACCCGGACGACAGACATTGTCGTCGGGACGGTTTTGGCGAATCGTCGTCAATCGCAATGGCAGGATGTGGTGGGGTATTTCGCCAATACCGTGGCCTTGCGAATGGACCTCTCCGATATCGATACGGGAGAGCAGCTCCTCTGTCGCGCTCGCCGGACTGTGTGCGATGCCTATGACCATCAAGATGTTCCTTTCGAACGGGTGATCGGCGCGCTCAAGGGGCGAAGAGCCGCTGACTCACCGCATGTGTTCAATATCATGATTGTGTGGGAAGACGATCCTCTCAGCGAGTTGCGTCTCGATGGGCTGTCGGTCAGACATGTCCCGATTGACGATGTGGCAGTCGAACTTGATCTCACGCTGCTGGTGGTCAATGGAGTCGATGGACTTGAGCTGGTGATGCTCTATGACCGGGCGTTGTTCGATGGTGGAACGGTCGATCGTATGCTTGCCCAGATCGAGATCATCTTGAAAGGCCTGATAGAAAATCCCGGTTCGCGTCTTCTGGATCTGCCGCTGCTGACTCAGGAGGCAAGACAGCAGATTCTGGTGGAGTGGAACTGCAGTACAGTCGATGTGCAGCAGGCCACGTCAATCCTGCCGATGATCGAGGCTCGTCTCAAGCAAGCTCCCGAGAGGACGGCTGTGGTGTGCGGGGAAGACCGGCTGTCCTATCGCGAGCTCGTCGTGCGTGTAGACCGGCTTGCCAGGGCAGTGTATGAAGCCACTGGAGGAAGAAACGTCCGGGTAGGGTTGTGTGTCGATCGATCGATCTCAAGCCTCATCGGGATTCTTGGCATTCTGAAAGCCGGCGCAGCCTATGTGCCCTTGGATGCCAGTGCGCCGGAACAGCGGCAGAGATTGATTCTCGAGGATGCCGGTGTCGCGCTCCTGGTGACGCAGCGACATCTGCGAGCTACGCTTCCATACGGTGGTGGACCGGTCATCGAGCTGGAGTCATTCGCAGGAAAGGTGCACCCTCACGATGCACACGTGGTGTGGCCGCGACAGGGGATCGACCATGCCGCCTATGTGATCTACACTTCCGGGTCGACGGGGCGACCCAAAGGCGTGGAGATTACGCACGGGGCGCTCCTGCATTCCCTTCTGGCACGACTGCAGTATTATAAAGATCCCGTCGAGTGTTGCCTCCTGACCTTTCCGATTGCGTTTGACGGGTCCGTGACGAGCATTTTCTGGACGCTGCTTCACGCAGGGACTCTCGTCATTCCAACGGAAGACAATTATCGAGATCCGCATCAGCTCGGCGCGTTGATTTCCCGGCATCAGGTGTCCCACATTGTGCTCGTGCCGTCGTTATACGAGGCGATACTGCGTGACGTGGCAGCAGCAACACTGCAGTCACTCCAGGTGGTGGTGTCTGCCGGAGAAAGTCTCCCGGTATTGCTGGTGCGGCGGCACTATGAACGGCTTCAGGAGGCGGCGCTGTATAACGAGTATGGGCCGACGGAAGCGACGGTGTGGTCGACTGTGTACCAGACGACGGGAACCGAGTTGGGAGGGCGCATTCCAATAGGAAAGCCCATCGCCGGCGCCGCCATCTATCTGCTTGATGAAGGGCTGTCTCCGGTTCCTGTCGGGGTGGTGGGAGAGATTGTGATCGGCGGGGCTAGTTTGGCACGAGGGTATCTGAATCTGCCGGAACTGACGAGTGCCAAGTTTCTTTCGAATCCATTTGTGCCGGGAGCCCGTTTCTACAAGACGGGCGATCTTGGGCTGATGCGTCAGGACGGAAATATCGAGTATGTCGGGCGTGCGGACAGCCAAGTGAAAGTGCGGGGGTATCGTATTGAGCTTGGAGAAATCGAATCTGCCCTGAGCGGGTTACCGGGTGTCCGCGCCGCTGCCGTGGTTGTGCGAGAGGATATGACGACAGGACCAAGCCTCATCGCCTTTGTGATGTCAGATCAGGCGCCGGGATCAACGAGTCCCTATCTCCATGAGCTTCTCAAGCGGACACTCCCTTCCTACATGGTTCCTGCCGCCGTGTTTGTGGTCGATGCCATTCCGTACCTATCCAATGGCAAAGTTGATCGTCTGGCGCTTCAACAACATACGCTGGGCGAGAACCGGAGCGAAATAGCCTCCGTTCGGGCCCGTGATCCGATTGAACAGGGCCTGCTTGAGATTTGGCGGGAGGTGCTGGGAGAGCAGACGATCGATATCCATCGAAGCTTCTTTGCCATGGGCGGCCATTCTCTCTTGGCCACACAGGTCATCTCGCGCATTCGCGAAGTGTTCCGCGTGGAGCTTCCATTGCGCTCGATGTTCGAGTCACCAACGATTGCCGGTGTCGCCGAGTTGATTCGATTGGAACAGCATCGCGGGAATGCTCCATCACCATTACCGCCGATTGTGCCGGTCTCGCGTGACGGGTCGTTGCCGCTGTCATTCTCGCAGCAGCGCATGTGGTTTGTTCAGCAACTGGCGCCGGAGGCGACCGCCTACAATCTCCTCTTCGTCTCTCGACATAAGGGAGGGATGAGCGTTCCTGTGGTCCGGCAGGTCGTGAATTTGCTCTCCCAGCGCCACGAAGCGTTTCGAACAACCTTTGCGATGACCGGGTCCGGGTTGGAGCAACGTATTGCATCGTGGGAGTCTCCTCACCTGGTTGAAATCGACCTCCGCAGAATTCCAGCGGATCAACGCGAGGGAGAAGCCCGACGCATTGCCGAACAGGAAGGGGCTCGTCCGTTTGATCTCGAGAAAGGGCCGCTCGCGAGAATCTCGCTGATCACTCTCGATCAAGAAGACCATCTGATTGTGCTCAATCTTCATCATATTGTCGGGGATCAATGGTCCTTCGGGATTCTCGGGCGTGATTTTGCCGCATACTATAATGCGTTATGCCAGGGGCAACCGTTGCCTGAAATGACATTGCCCATCCAATACGCGGACTATGCGGTGTGGCAGCGCCGGTGTATGACGGAAGCAGTTTTAGCGGCTCAAGAGCAGTACTGGACAAAAACGCTGGAGCATCTTCCTATCCTGCATCTTCCCACGGATTTTCCGCGGCCGGCCGTCCAAACCTTCGAGGGAGGGTTGTGCGCAGTAGATATTCCGGATTCCGTGATCCAGCGACTCAAACAGTTCAGTGCCGAACAACACGTGACTCCTTTTATGACGATGTTAGCGTGCTTCCAGCTGCTCTTGAGCCGCTATACGGGGCAGGTGGACCTGGCCGTCGGCTGTCCGATTGCGAACCGGACGCATATGCTGATGGAGCAGCTGATTGGAACATTCGTCAATACCCTGGCGCTTCGAGTCGATGTCAGCGGTAATCCTTCATTTGCAGATATTCTGGGGCGCGTGAAGAATGCCGCGCTGGGCGCGTTTGCCAACCAGGACTATCCGTTCGACAAGCTGGTGGAAAGTCTTCAGGTCGAACGTGATGCGAGTATGGCGCCGTTGGTCCAGGTCTTGTTCAATATGGCCAATGCTCCGATCGGAGATATTCAACTCTACGGGTTGGAGTGGGAGCCATTCGAGGTTGAGCCTGGCTCCGCCCAGTTCGATTTGAGTCTGTCCGTCGAATTGGAAGTCGCGAAGAAAGCATACTTCACTTTCAATTCAGCCCTATTCGTGCGCGAGACTATCGAGCGCTTTGCCGGACATTATCTGGCGTTGATCGAGAGTGCGATGTCGAACCCGCAGACTCGAGTGTCCGAGCTGAAGATGCTGGGGGAGACGGAGCGGTCACGCATTTTGTACGAGTGGAACCGGACGGCGGCCGAGTATCCCCATACGGACTGCCTGCCCGAGCACATTGAAGGACAGGCTGAAGAAGTTCCTGACGCCATTGCCGTTTCGATGGACAATCGCGCGCTCACGTATCGTGAGCTCAACGGGAAGGCCAACCAATTGGCGCGAGCCTTGCGGGGAATGGGCGTATCTCCAGGGGTGGCCGTCGGCGTCTGTCTGGAGCGGTCGGTGGACATGGTTCCGGTGTTACTCGCGGTGATGAAGGCCGGGGGATGTTATGTCCCGCTCGATCCCGATTATCCGCGCGATCGCATCCGGTTTATGGTGGAAGACTCCGGGGCCCCGCTCGTCATCACGACCACGGCGTTGTCCGATCGTTTCAGCGGCCAATCATGTCGTGCCTGGTGTCTTGATCGCGAAGGGCGCGTCTCCTCTGCAGACGATGAGCACAATCTTCCGTTCCCGGCTTCCGGTCATGATCTTGCCTACATACTCTATACATCAGGATCGACCGGGCAACCGAAAGGTGTGGAAATCCAGCATCGTTCACTGATGAATTTTCTCTGGTCCATGAAGCGTCAGCCGGGCTGTACCCGGGGTGACACTATTCTCTCTGTCACGACACTGTCGTTCGACATTGCGGGGCTTGAACTCTATCTGCCTCTCCTTGTCGGAGGGCGGGTTGAGATTGTCAGCCGAGCCGTCGCCACAGATGGACATAAGCTTCGAGACACCATCGAACGAGTGCAGCCGACCATCATGCAGGCGACTCCCGCAACCTGGCGGCTTCTTCTTGAGGCGGGATGGGTCGGGAGTCCGTCGTTGACCGCTCTCTGTGGAGGTGAAGCGCTCCCTCAGGATCTTGCTGTCGCGTTGCGTGACAGAACCAAGGCGCTCTGGAACATGTATGGTCCGACGGAAACGACGATTTGGTCGACCCTCGAACGGATCGGCTCCGATGCTCGTGAGATCACGATCGGCCGTCCTATCGCAAACACGGACATATATGTGCTCGATCCGTATTTACAGCCTGTCCCGGTCGGTGTGGCCGGAGAAATCTATATCGGAGGGGATGGGGTGGCGCGGGGGTATCATGGCCGCGCGGACCTTACGGCGGACCGATTTATTCCTCACCCGTTCTCACCTCATCCGGACGCCAGGCTCTATCGGACCGGTGATCTAGGGCGTTATCGAACCGACGGAAGAATTGTCCATCTGGGACGGATCGATCACCAGGTCAAGATCCGTGGATTCCGTATCGAACTTGGCGAAATTGAAGCTATGCTCAGTCGTCACGCCAAAATCAAACAAACGGTCGTGACCGCGCGCGATGATCAGCATGGCATGAAGCAATTGGCGGCGTACCTGGTTTTGCAGGAAGGGCAGGAGGCAGGAGCGGAGGAGCTCCGCTCCTTCCTACGGACAGTGCTGCCGGAATATATGGTGCCGTCCTTCTTTGTGTTCCTTGAAGCATTCCCCTTAACGGCCAATAAGAAAATTGATGTGCGAGCCCTGCCTCAGCCGGAAATGTCGGGTCAAATGGCCGGTCAGCCGTATGTCGGCCCTCGAAACGGAATGGAGGTCCAGCTGACGGCGCTGTGGCAACAGGTTCTTGGGATGCAGGAGATCGGGATTCACGACAATTTTTTTGATCTTGGTGGACATTCACTCAAGGCGGCGCAGCTGTTTTATCAGCTGGAACTCGTGTTTGGGAAACAACTTCCCCTGGCCACCCTGTTTCAAGCCCCCACGATAGCCGAGCTTGCCGCTGTGCTGACCAAAGCGAGTTGGGTTCCCCCGTGGCAATCCCTGGTTGCGATCCAGCCAAGCGGAATCGGGGTGCCGTTGTTTATGGTGCCTGGTGTAGGGGGAAACGTGCTCGTCTTTGCGAAGCTCGCACGTATTCTAGGGGCGGAACATCCGCTCTACGGATTGCAGGCGAGAGGGCTTGATGGAAAGGAAACGCCGTTCATCTCGGTGCCGGAGATGGCATCCCACTATGTGCAGGAAGTGCGGCGCATGCATCCCGATGGACCGTACCTGATCGGAGGAGTCTGTACCGGAGGGCTTATCGGGTATGAAATGGCCAGGCAGCTCACAGCATTGGGCTGCCAGGTCACCCTCTTTATGATGGACACATGGCATCCTGACTCTTACAGCAGATATAAGCATCGTCTCGTGGCGAAAGCTTTCATGTCTATGATCGTGGCGGGCAAGGTCATTGAAGACATCCGAAGCATCTTGCGGTTGCCGATGAACGAGTGGTGGGTGAATCTTGCACGCAAGACTCAGGTCGTGCTGTCTTTATTTTCACAGTCCATCACGGATCATATCCAGGACAGGGATTTTCAAGTGCAGCGGTTGACGGAGGCCACGCTCCTGGCAGTGGCCCGGTATCGAGTGCAGCCGACTCCTGCCCGGGTCGTGAATGTGGTGGCCTCCAATCGGTACGTTGACGATGTCATTCCGGACACTCGGCATCGATGGCAGGAATTAGGCGCTGGCTCGAGTTGTACCGTGCACATTCCGGCCGAGGACTCCGGTCGTCTGTTCGTGTCGCCGTTTGTTGAGGAGCTTGCCGGCCATTTGCACAATTACCTCCAGAAGAGTCCGGATCGTGCCGCAGGGGTTGGAATGCCGGCTCGCAACAATCTGTCCGCATGAACATCCGCCTTCCAGGGTTCGTCTCGTTCTTATTTCAGCGCTCACGTTCCGTGATGGCCGCCATGGTGTGTGTGGGCGTGTTGTCCGGACTCTGTAGCGCGGGCGTGCTGGCACTGATCAATCGAGTCCTGCAACAACGGCATGATCAGGAAGGTTTCCTGGCGTTGGGGTTTGTGGCAGCCGTTGCGGGGAAGCTCGCCACCCAGATTGTGTCGCAATTGACCCTGACGCGCTTTTCTCAAGACACGACCCTCGATCTCTCCCTGACGCTCTGTGAGAAGATTCTTAAATCTCCGTATCGACGCACCGAAGCGTATGGTCACGCGAACATCCTGGTCACGCTGACTGACGACGTGAGCATGCTGGCGTGGTCGATCCAATGTCTGCCGCAATTGGCGATGAATGTGGCCATCGTCCTCGGATGCGGGGTCTATCTGCTCTGGCTGTCCTGGCCGACGTTTCTGCTTGTCGTGACGGCCACGCTGCTGGGCGCGTGGGGGTACCACTGGTTACATGCCAGGGCTTTTTCGACCATCTACTCATCCCGGGAGGCCAGGGCTCAGCTATTCAGGCATTTCCGGTCTTTAACGGAAGGGATCAAGGAGTTGACCCTTCACAGCCAAAGGCGCAAGGAATTCATTGATCAGGAGCTCCACGGAGCGGCTGATCTGTACCGGCGAACCAGTATTGATGCGGCCAGACAATATGCGATTGCCGAGGCCTGGTCCCATTTTGCATTTTATTCCATGATCGGCGTCATTCTTTTTGTATTTCCCCTGATGTTTCCACTTTCGACGGAGTCATTGATCGGGTATGTCGTGGTATTGCTGTACATGATGTCTCCGATTTGGGGGATCATCGGCATCTTGCCGACCGTCGAACGCGGGCAGGTCGCATTTGAGAATATACAAAGGCTGGGTGTGTCCTTGGACACATCCGCTGAGAGCCGCCGCAGCATCGTTTCGCCGGTGGCGGCAGGAAAACTGGAATCCCTGACGTTGGAGTCAGTCACATTCCAATACGCCACAGACAGTCGCGGGAACGACCCGTTTTCACTCGGTCCGATCAGCTTGAAGCTGTGTCCCGGGGAATTGTCGTTTGTGATTGGAGGAAATGGAAGCGGGAAATCGACGTTCGTCAAGCTTCTCGCCGGCTTGTATGCTCCGCACTCGGGCGAAGTGTCGTTAAACGGAATCTTGATCTCGGATGCCAATCGCGACTGGTATCGTGAGCATTTCTCGGTGGTGTTTTCTGATTTTTACTTATTTGAGAAACTCTTAGGCATTGAGGAAGAGCGGATTCGGACATCGGCGGCCGCGTATCTCTCCAGCTTGCAGCTTGATCACAAGGTGGAGGTGAGGGAGCGAAGATTCTCAACGGTCGATTTGTCCCAAGGGCAGCGAAAACGCCTGGCCCTGTTGACCGCCTATCTGGAGGACCGGCCCGTGTATGTGTTCGATGAGTGGGCGGCCGATCAGGATCCGCAGTACAAGGACGTCTTCTATATGAAGTTACTGCCGGAACTTCGTGCGAGAGGGAAGAGCGTGGTTGTCATTACGCATGATGACCGGTACTTCCATCTCGGCGATCGGGTCATCAAGCTGGAGAACGGGAAAGTTGTGTCCTCCTGATACCTGTCGGGTGGGGTGTGACTCTGGGAGGCAAGATGAGCCCACGATCGGTCCGGATGCAGTCGAGTGTCAGGGTGGCGTTCTCCCCGATGCGTGAACTATTCAAGGTGCCTGTCGTATGCTGCCGGTCTCTTCCTGCCTCGACGATCGATCTCTGGCCGTTGACCCTAGCCGGTGAGGATGCCGAGTATGACCGGTGTCTGGACTGGCTCGATCGACAGGAACGTGAACGAGCTGCCAGATTTCTTCGGCGGCAGGACCGCGAACGGTATGTCCTGGCCCACGGAGGATTGCGGTTCATCCTGGGGCTCTATCTCGGCCTCGCCCCGGCCCGCATCGAGTTCGGTTCGACTTCCACTGGAAAGCCGACAATAGCAGGTCTCCGACCGGAAGACGCGGCACTGACCTTCAATCTCTCACATGCGCATGGCAACGCCATCGTAGCGGTCGGCCAGGGCAGAGAGGTCGGGGTGGATCTGGAAATGATCAGAGAAGACGTGGAAGTGCTCAAGCTGGCGGAACGATTCTTCTCTGACCGCGAGCAACTGCATGTGCGATCCACTGCACCCGAATCGCGCAGTAAGGAGTTCTTTCACTACTGGGTTGCGAAAGAAGCAGTGCTGAAAGCCGAAGGGGTGGGGTTGGCCTCGCTGCAGGCCTGTGAAATAGACTGGTCAAGCGGATCGGATCGGGACGGGGTGCCGGTGCGACTCGCAGGACGTTCCCAACTACCCTGGGTCGTCAGGACTCTGGATTGCGGACCCGGATGGGTCGGTGCGGTTGCGGCGCAAGGATCCGATTGGACGATCAACCCCTGCGCAACGGCAACGGATTGATCGCAGGAGACCTCCGGGTAGCCGGAACAAATGTGTTAGGGAATCTCACGGCGCCGTTGCCGAAAAAACTCTCGCAGCAAGGCTTGGCTTTCAATTTCACACAGGCCCCCAGTCACCGTCACCCGGTGATTCAGCCGGGGATCCGTCGGAATATCCATCAATGAGCCACAGGCCCCGGCCTTGGGGTCCCAGGCGCCGAACACGGTCCTGGCGATGCGTGACTGGACAATGGCGCCGGCGCACATCGGACAGGGTTCCAGCGTGACATAGAGCGTGCAGTCGATCAGCCGCCAGGTTCCCAGTTTTTCCGCCGCCTCTTGAATGACCAATATCTCCGCGTGCGCCGTCGGGTCCTGCCTTGTTTCACGGAGATTGTGGGCCAGCGCCAGTACCTGTCCATCATGGACCAGCAGCGCGGCAATGGGCACTTCTCCTAGTGGAGGAGCTAGCGCCGCCTTCTCCAGCGCTATGCGCATGAATGTTTCGTCCTGTGCGGGATCGATGGTCATGGGTGCGGGCTTCCATCTAGGCAGTCGTTCATCGAAGCTCAAGGCATGGGTGGTGTAGCCGGTCGGGACGTGTGACGGGCGTCTTTACGATTGGCTGACCAGATAGATTGGGCCGGTCGGCGCGGGGCGCCCTCCTGAAGGTTCGAGGCTGACGGCAAACTTTTTGGCCTTGGAGAATTCCGGCACCCGGCTTACGAGAAGATGCGCGGTTTCGCCGCTGTCCATATGGAAGGTTCCCACGCTGACCGGCTTGTCATTGATCGCCCAGAGTTGGTAGGTGGTGCCGGTGGGGCATTCGGGAAGATTCATCGCGTAGAGCCAGGCCTTCTTGGTCCTGGCGTCGTAGACGAGCATGCCGGAGGCTTGTTTGGCCACGTCTGATCCATTGAGTGAGACGGCTTTCGCATTCGGAACGCGGAGCAGGGCGGCGAGCTCATCTTCCGGTTCACGATTAACCGGCGGCACTCCCCCGCGTGCAGCGAATTGGAACTTCAGATCTTCGAGCTCTGCTTCGCGTTGAATGAGCTGATCCTTCAACTCGGTTGAATCGGTCGTGCGTTGCTGCAACTCTTCCTTCATTTGGACGATCGTTCGTTCCCGATCGTCCAGTTGCTGCTGCAGAGCGGCGACTTTCTTTGTCTGGTCATCCGAAGCCGCTTGGAGTTGCTGGACAGCGGCGGTGCCGGTGACATTTTGAGTGTAGGAGGTCCAGGCGAGGTAGCCTCCGATGGAGAGAATGGCCAAGGCGGCGAAGCTTAAAGCCCACCCAAAGGATCTCGGCGCGGTCGCGGATTCCGGAGGGAAGAGGTGGTTCATCCATTCGCCCGGTTCCAGACTTGGTTTCGAGTCGACTTTCTCTTGAGTATCTTCGGCGATGGCGGTCGGCGTCCGCGCGGCCATGACTTTCGCTTTCAACGCACGGGGAGCCGCCGTCGAATTCAATCCGAACGGCAGAATGGCCGCCACCGACTGGAACTCCTTGAGCGCCGTGTGGCAGGAGACGCAACCGGAGAGCAGGTGGGCTTCAAGAGCCTGCCGTTCGGAGCGTTCAAGCGCACCTGCGGCATATAGCGGGACGGCTTCTTCGAGTTCTTCGTGGGTCATACGTGTTCACCCTGTTCCCAGCAGCGTCGGAGCGATTCCCGGAGCTTGGACATGCCCAGCTTGATTCTAGTCTTCACGGTGCCGAGCGGCTGATTCAGCCGGGCTGCGATTTCTGCGTGGGACAGCCCTTCGTAGTAGGCTAATTCCAGCGCATGTTGCTGGGCTTGCGGGAGCGCCGCCAGGGCGCCTCCCACCAAGGTTCTAATTTCCTGATCGGCTTGTGCGTCAAAAGGGTTGGGACCTCGATCGGCGATCTGGGAGGCCGACGAGCTGTCCAGGGATTCTGTCGACTTATTCAGGCCCCGGGAGGCCCGGGCCCGGAGTCGATCGATGGCCCGGCTGCGCGTCAGCGTGACCAGCCACGCCACAGGGGTTCCCCGTCCGACATCATAACGTGAAACCTTGCGCCAGACCTCCAGATAAACATCCTGGAGGAGTTCAGCCGCTTCATCGCGATTGCCGAGAATGCGCAGTGCCATCGTATACAAGAGCGTACTGGATTGATCGTAGAGCTGACTGAATGCCTGGTGGTCTCCCTTGACCACTCGGGCCAGCAGCTTTGGGTCGATGTTTGAGGCGGCGTGTTGCGACGAGGCGTCCATAGTGGGTCAGCTGGATAACGACATTCTGACTTCGGTCTGAAACACGCCCCAACTATAACACTCTACGGATCGATCGGGCAAAAGGATGTGTGTTTCAACTCTATAGAATGCAAGGTGATTGACGGGAGGATGGTTGCCGTCAGGAGCCTCACCGATGCCGGAGCGCCTCTCGAAGGGTGAACTCAAGCCTGGTGCCGGCCAGGACAGGCCGAATGTCCAGTCTTTCAGCGGATTGGTGAAAGGTCCCCAGCCGGATCGGGCCAAGGCGAATCCCGAGTATGACCGATGGATCGGGCCGACCGTCCTGATGTGAGGGGGATGCCGTTGGATTGGGCATGAGGGCCTCGTGGAGCGACTGTACCGGGCTTGCCCTCACGCGTTCAATGGTGGCCCACCGTACCATCCGGCGGGCCAAGAACCCGCCGAGCCAGGAGTTCTGTAATGCCAGACGAATCAATCGGTGGGCTCCTCGTCGGCTGTGATCCAGAATGGTTACGTTCAGGTGGTCGACGATGCGGCACCACGGCGGCGGAGGGGGCAGTGTATCCAGATCTGCCGTGACGACGCGGGTCGACCCACGTACCACCGCGACGACAATCCCGAGCACATCTTTGAACAGCACCGGCTCCGGAGTCCCGGAACTGGCGTCGCCTTTTGTGAGCAGGACCTGCTCTTGCCGTGCGACCAGCCTGTGGCAGACCAGTCCGAACGGTCTTCGGAAGACCACTAAGTCACCCACATGGAGCGGCTCAGCCGGACCCAGTTCAAGACGATCGCCCTTGCAGAGTGTGGGATACATGCTCCAGGACGCCACGCGCGGGATCAGCAGATGTTGCAAGGCCGGTTCCTGGCAGTCCTCAGGGAGTGCGCTGCCGGCAAAGCGGGCTGAGGTGCGAGGTGTGAGTGTGATGATCATTCGGTGGCTCGTAAGGGCCATTGGAGTAGTCGCCGAACAATTCGGGTTGCCAGGATGAGCACGTCCCAGACCAGGCAGATGAAGCGGCGACAGCGGGTGACCAGAGGCGCGCGCGCTGCGGCGGCTCCGTAGCGGTAGCCGAGGAATGTTTTGGAAGGGAGGAAGGTCCGACGCAGCCACGGCCACTTCTTTCCTGACGGTCTGGTCAGCCAGATCAGAAAATGACCGAGTTCGGGAATCGGCTGATGGGTAACTAGTCGTTGGAGCAGCCGGTAGAGACTGTTCTCGAAACATCCGACCGGAGTCATGGACTGAAAAAACGCATTCGGAATGGGCAGCATCGGCATGCGGTGACGAAGGTACGTGAGCCCATAGAGCAAGGGGATGGAGAGCGAATACTGTCCGGCCTTGCGGGTGACGGCTGTCCAATCGATGGTTTCGCGTATGAGCAGCAAGCGCATGTCCTGCTCCCATGCCGGGGTGAGCGCGCCGCGATGGATGACCGCATAGACGGTCAGATGAATCAGGAGATCATCGGCGGCGAGCAGAGAGACGGTTCGTGCATGGAGAACATGCGGTCGGGCGTTGGCCCACAGCTCGGCCAGGCTCTGGTCGTCGAGATACCAGAGAGTGGTGACGATATCGAAGGAGAGTCCATTCCCCGGAGACGCATAGCAGGGGTTGCCATCAATCTGCCGGGTATATCCTGCCTCTGTCAGAAGCGTATCAATCGCATCGAGATCGGTTTCATGGACGAGCAGATCGACATCAGACAGTGGTCGCGTCCCACGGATTCCATAAAGCCTGACGAGAACATCCAGCCCTTTGATGACCAGAAACGGGATTCGTGCCTGTTCTAAAAGCGCGGCGAAGGCATGAAACTGTTCGAACATGATGGCATTGCCGGCACTCACGCGGGAGTAGGCGTCAGCGAGGTCGTCGAGGGTCGAGGAGGGCATGGGTACGGTGCTCCAGTGTGGCCCACTCTTTAAAGTGCGGAAGGCAGGCACTCATATCGCCGGTCTCCAGCCAGGCATCGCTACGCCCCTGGCGGCAGAATCGGTTGACGTCGCACGTCGGACATTCGTACCGGCTATTGGGCTGCGCCCGGTCGACGGTGTCTTTGAGCATGGCCCATCCTTCGCGCAGGGTGCCGGTTCGCAAATCATATGTAGGTGTCGGAAAGGCCACGCAGAGATTCATCTCACCGTAGGGCGTCACGGCAAAGCGGCTGCGGCCGCAAGCGCAGGAAATGAAGGGTTCGTCGGCGGTGCAGGTGTCCGGAGATACCTCCGGCGGCGCTTCTCCCAGCTTCCGAAGGTCGAGTTCAGCTTTGCGATCGGGAGCCAGCCGATAGGAAAGCGGCGCGGAGTCGCCATCGGTTCGAGGGTGGATGTCGAGGCTGTATTGAAACTTGAATCCGCGGGATTCCACGAGGTCCTGGCAGGCATCGACTTCCGTCCAATTGATCGTGGTTACGGGCATTCTGACGGTCACCGGGAATGGACAGGCTTTCAGCGTATCGAGTCCGTGAAGAAAGTGGGCAAACGAGCCGCTTACTCCGGTCATCGACTCATAGGTGCTCATAGTCGCGCCGTAGATGGAGACGAACACATGGGCGATCGGGATCTCTGTGAGGAGTGACACAAATGCCGGCGTCATGCGCGTGGCGTTCGTCAACATCCAGATAAGCAGCCCGGCCCGGCGCGCGTGGCGAAGGATCGGTTCGATGTCAGGCCGCAGCGACGGTTCGCCTCCGCTGATGCTAAGGGTCAAGACACCGAGCTCGGCCATCTGCGTGAGGATGGTACAGACCTCGGCCGTCGTCAGTTCATGGGGCAAGGCGCGATGGGTGGGATTGTAACAATGGACACAACGAAGGTTGCAGCCATAGGTCAGCTCGAAGGTGGCGCTGTCCGGCCGGCGGTCTTGCCCGGAGCGGGCGGAGATGGAGTCGAGAAAAGTTTGGGCGTCGAGGTGTCGCATTAGACGGTTGTGAGCGGGGCGGTACGCTGATGATCCATGATCGCATCGACGACGTCCGGGTTCTTTAAACATGCGAGGCCGATGCACGGAATCTGTCGTGTCAGAGCGATCAGACTGTCGACGGTCGCGTCCATGGCAGTGCGATCCCAATAGGGAAGAAACGTCTGTTGCAGGAGAAAGGCCACGATGCGCGAAGCCGGGAGTGGCTCGAAGCGATGCCGATCCTGTCCATGGCGGATACAAAAGAGCCGGGACAGTGGAGCTGAGGCATTGGCGGCGAATTCTCCCGAGCCGATCCAGGGGGTGCCGTACAGTGTTACCGATGAAAAGGTCCGGCGCACGATCATGCGTTCATCGCTGAGGATATGGGCGCCCTGTTCGGCAAACCATCCGGCCAGTGTGGATTTCCCGGTTCCTGATGCGCCGGTGAAGACGAATCCAGTCTCCTGGTAGGCCAATCCTGAGGCGTGGAGGAGGATTCCTCCATCCCGAGCCAGAAGAGACAGCAGACAGACCTCGAGAATCGGATTGAAGAGATACATGGGGGACCAGCCCACTTGCCCGTTCTGGAAATCCGGTAACATCCAGGCTTCCACATGGCGGTAATCGGGCGACAACCGTGCGCGCGCGCGCGCGACGCCGGTTTTCGGACTAAGACTATCGAGGACGAGATGGTCGCCCGACTCAAAGAGTTTCCAGTGTCCGTGGTCTGAATCGAAACGCAAGCGGTCCGTCGGGAGGTCAGGGAGGGTCGAAACCACGGCGACGGCAGCCGTGACATCAGCGGGACCGTGGTCGTCCACGAGAAATGCGTCGAAGGGACGAAGCGGCCACAGGAGACAGGGGTGGTCCTTTGGTTCATAGACCGCGATGCGGTATCCACCGATCTCAAGCGTAAAGCGCATAGTGATTCCTATGACGCGCGCGGGCCGCTGTCATGGCAGGTAGCTCCCATATAGGTGATGGGAATGACTGAGCGCTTACAGCCAAGGGGGCTGGCGCCGGGATAGTTGCTGCAGCCTGACGGAGCCCGGCATCCGTTGTTGCCGCCGGCGGATGTGGCGATGGTGGCGGTGCTGCAGGAGGTCAAGATGGCCTGCTCCTGATCGAGCGGGACCTCGAACAGCTGTGGAGATACATAGGGCTTTTTCTGGTTCATGACGAAGCTCCTGGTATGGCCGTCATGGGACGGGACCGATGTTGTAGGGGATGAATCAATGGCTGCTGGTGAGCCGCCTCGGCACGGGCGTAGGCGATATCGCAGTCGTAGGGAATCGGGGATTCAGGATGGCCGGCTTCCCACCTGGCGTGGGTCGGCTGTTTGTCACAAAATTCGTGCAGCGTGCAGGCGCGGCAGGCTGAATCCGTCTGGTAGGTCAGACTCTGGATTGCCGCGAAGGTCTGGTCAATCGCTGCACGTAATGTGTGGCTGCGCAGCGACAGTCGTGTCTCATATTGAAACGTGCAGGTGCTGAGTTCGCCCCAGGCGTTGATGTGAATCGTGTCGGTGCCGCAACCGCAGCGAAACAGCCGCTCGTGTGGGGGCGGCGACAGGGGATCCTGTGTGGGGCAATCGTCAGTCTCTTGGGCCACATCCTGCTTCGAGCGGAGTCGGCGGATGGCATCGGGAGCGATGCGATAGTCGAGAGATGAGCCGTCTCCATTCAGGCGGGGCGAGAGCGACGTGGTATAGCCGAACGGCTGACCGTTCGCTTCGGTGAACCGTTGCAATTGGTCCATCTCACCGGCATTCCAGTTCATCAATTTGGTTTTGAGAGAAAAAGGAAGGCCGCCGGCCTGCAGCAGATCGATTCCGCGGAGGAAGGCGCGATACGAGCCCGGCACCTGCGTGAACCAGTCGAACTGCGATTCATCGACCGAATGGCAGGAAATATCGATTGAGAAGGGCGGGTGCGTCTGCAGCCGTTCGATGATCGCGCGGGTAAAGAGCGTTCCGTTCGTATAGAGCTGCAACAAGAATCCGTGACCGACCGCGGCTTCGTAGATGTCGAAGAAGTCCGGCCGCATGAAAATATCGCCGCCGGTCAGGTTCAGCCAGATGATTCCGACGTCTCGCATCTCGCCGAGGAGACGCTGAATCTCGGTCAGCGTGAGCTCGCGCGGAAAGAAGGCGCTGTCGTTATACGGATCGGTGTAGCAATGCCGGCAGTGGAGGTTGCAGCGATAGGTGAGTTCGAGCTGCGCTTTGATGACCCGGTGATGAGTGGCGGCCTGCTCATGGACGTTCCGGCTGAACGTCCCGTAGGGAATCATGGGCAGCGGGCGGGTGTCAGACATGATGCGCTTCCGGTTGAATGAGCGGCGTCGAGGCCGGTATCTTCCCTTCGCAGGCGAACGTCGGCAGCACTTCATAAAAACCTTCACGGAATGAGCCCTGTCGCAAGTCGTACGACTGCTGCCGGTTGCCCGAGCAGAGCTGCAAGCCGCCATAGGCATCGATGTGAAAGCGTTGCATGCCGCTGTTGCAAGGTGGCAGGTCGGTCCTGGATTTCCGGCAGGCTTCGCTCCAGAGGTCCGGGTCCTGCTTGTTCAGTGTCTCCAACTCCTGTGGCGAGAGGGCATAGCGAAACGGTCCGGCTCCCCCGTCGAGCTCGGGGCGCAGGTCCTCACCCAGTCGAAAGGGTATCGGTCCCAACGAGGCAGCCCACGATTTGATGCCGAGCACTTCATCACGGTTGATGGTCATCGCGGTGGCCTTGACGACAAGCGGAATATGGCGGGCTGCCAGTAGGCGAATCGCATCCAGGCAACGCGCGTGGGAGCCGGTTCCTTGCGTCACGCGCTCGAAGGTTTCGGTCGTCGTGCCATGGAGGCTGATTTCAATACGATGCGGCGGTAGCGCCGCGAGGCGATCGGCGATGGATTCAGTGATGAGTGTGCCGTTGGTAAAGAGGGTCACGAGGAGTCCGCGCGAGACGGCATAGTCGTAGATCTGAAAGAAGTCCGGCCGCGCGAGCGGCTCGCCGCCGGTCAGGCAGAGCTCAAGGAGCCCGGCCTCAAGCATCTGATCCATGATGCGGATGATGTCAGTCGTGG
Source organism: Nitrospira sp. (assembly GCA_024998645.1). Classification (GTDB taxonomy): domain Bacteria; phylum Nitrospirota; class Nitrospiria; order Nitrospirales; family Nitrospiraceae; genus Nitrospira_D. Next base: position 10,078 of record JACOEJ010000039.1, on the reverse strand, counting down.
AGAGTTCGCGTCGAACGGATTCCGGTGTGTTCCGGCAATCCGTGTAACACATGACGCATCGGAGATTGCAGCGGCAGGTGATCTCCCACTGACAGGCGAGGGGATAACGTTCCGGCAGATGGCTGAGTTTAACCTGTGGGACCATGGGCGACCGCCACCTCTTGGATTGCCTGGATCGAGAGAAGGTCTGCCAGTAGGGTGTCGAAGTCCTGCTTCAATTGGTCCGGAGCGACATCGTAGTCTTCGAGAAATGCGGCGCAGATGTCCCGTACAGTACAGGTGCCGTCGAGGCGCTGCCAGAGGGCCGCGCCGGTTTCATTTAAGACGTAAATGCTGTTGGAGTCTTTGAGCGAGCGCCGCACCGGGACGAGAATACATTCTCCGGCCACGTCGCGCTGAACATAATCCGGATGCTTCGCATAGACGGCCGTGGGATTCATGGCTGGGAGGATAGCAAATCCTCCGGGGGGCTTCCAGCGGTATTTCGGGGAAAGGGGCTTGGGAGGCGGGTGCGAGCCGGCTCAGGACAGGACGGCATAGCCATCGGGCCAATTCAGTTCGATCAGGGTCGCGCCGGCCTCCGCGATCTCCGCACGCAGTTCTTCCTCATCGCGAAACACGTGCATGAAGTGGCCGTTGGTACAGGTATCGCCGTCTTGATAGGTCTGGTTGGTTCCCGGCCAGGAGAGGATGGCGCCGGTACACCGCCGGATCGTGCGCGTGAGAGCGGTTTCCGGTTCCCGGGCGATCACGAAGTTCAGGACCAGCTTTCCACCTGGAGCAAGGCATGTTCTCAGGCTCCGCAGCCACTCCTGCCGTCGTGTATGCCCCGGGACGGCACTGTACATGACGCCGGAGAGGAGGATGTATCCGACGGAAGCGGCTTGTAGCGGGAGGGTGAGGAAGTCCGCCTGTATGAATGTGACGGGGAGGTTCAAGGCCGCGGCGCGTCGGGTGCCGATGAGCAATCCACCGTGGGCGATATCCAGCCCGATCACGCGATAGCCCCGCTGCGCCAGCGCCAGAGACTCACGTCCGAGCCCGGCCCCGAGAATGAGGATGGTATCGGGACGCGATAGATGTTGCGCCAGCACCCGTTCCTCCCAGGCCTCCAACGACCAGGAAAAGGCTGTGAGGGGAATACGGGTGCCGGCCTCCGCGTAGCTGCGATCATAGTAACGACGGATCAGAGTGCCGAGCTGATCGGGCGGCAGGAGCGCCGGTAGGATGCCATAGAGAAACATGTGGATCTGTGCGAGCCATCTGACGAGGGTCCCCACGAACTTTGCGCATCCCGTCACGATGATGGCCAGGAGCTGCATGGCTATCCTTCAGAAGGTTGCAGAAACGGCAGGAGCTGCAGGGCCGCATCTGCCGCGCCGGTACAGGCAGGCGGCGGGGAGGCTGGTGCCGGCGATGTCATCGCTTGTCGAATGGCCGGTTCCCAGCGGGCATCCAGAAAGTCTGCACGGGAGAGCTCTACGCCGCGACCATATCGATGCAGATAAGCAACGAGCTGTTCTTCCTCTACGAAGTCGTATCGGCGCACATAGACCACTGGGACATGGGTCGCCACGGCTTCAATCGTGGTCCCGTAGCCCGGTTTCGTCATGATGACATCGACGGAAGACAGGATGGTGCTAAACCGCTCTGAGAGTGTGGCGATGGAATGGACCCGACGATTGTGCGGGGGAACCGGACTGTCGATTAAGAATTGAATACCCGGCATCGATTCCATGTGATCAAACGGGAGCGCGTTGAACTGGATTCCACCAAAGGCCACGAGCACGAGAGCGTCTTGATCGGGGATCTCCAGGTGCCGGCGGATGCGAGTTCGCGCGGGAGGCAGCGGATGGGCAATCGGTCCGATGTCGATGGCGTGGTGAAAGGCCGGCATCGGCAGTCCCGGTGTGAGACGCAGCAGGAGATGGGCTTGTCCGTACGCGCGGCGTATGTCCTCGAGAATGGCGCGGTGCCAAGGCTGTTCCGGATCGACGTGGTCTCGCAAGATGTCGTCCCAACTCAAGCTGGCAATTGCCACTGTCGGCACGCCGGCGGCGGCACCGGCCGCCATGGCCAGGTAGGGCGTATTGCCGATGACGAGATCCGGGCAAGCCTCGCAGATGGCGAGGGTTTCTTCCTTGAGTCGGGCTTCCCAGCTTGCGTGAAAGATCCGATGGGCCTGCCAGGTCGCCTCCCAGTCCATCGTGAGGGGGCCATGCTGCAGGCAACCGATATCCATCTGGGCCGGGCGCAGTTCCCAGGGCACGGTCATTCGCGATTCGAAAAAATGCCGGGGGACGTTTGTGCGGAGAATGGTACGGAGCGAGGGAATCTGCCGGCCCAGTTCGTTCAGCACGGGGACGACCTGGGCGGCGTGCCCGTAGCCGTGGGCGGAAATGGGGGACCAGATCAGTGGCACAGAGGGGTGGCTCGTGAATCGTTAACTGTTGGAGTAATCGGACTCGAGCGGCGCGATGTTGTATTCCAATTCCAGATCGAACTCATCCACGAGTTCATTGAACGCCGTTGCGCCCATATCTGAGCGCACTTCATTCATTACCAGATCGATCATGGGGGCCGCGCGCGGTCCGAATTGTGCGATGGCCGATTCGATGCGCTGTCTGGCTGTATCCAACGTCATGGGAGGTCTCCGTGGTTAGCGTAGTCCTTGGAGGATCATCTGCATTTCAGGAACGAGGTCGCGCCCGCCGTTGGCCCGTCCGGAGGCGGAGGCGGCGATCCCGGCTTGCAGCACGGGCTTGGCTTCTTCCGGCCGTCCTACGCCGATCAGGGCGCGCCCGAGGGCCAGGTGGGATGCGACATGCACCGGGTCCAGTTGCACGGCGACGCGCAAGTGTTCGACGGCTTCTTCCAGATTGCCGCCTTCCTGCAGAATTTTATTGCCCAGGCCGTAGCGCCCGAGGAACCCCTTGGGGTTTTTGACGACCATTTGACGAAAGGCTTCAATGTCCATGTGTGCTCCCGCTGTGAGGAGCGCATCATAGCATTTGCAACCGGCGGGAGACCAGGCCATCCGTATGGCC
>JACOEJ010000039.1:1839-6931 GCA_024998645.1 Nitrospira sp. | reverse complement strand
GGATACGGCAGCTGGTCCCCGGCGCTTCGCCTTGACGCTGACGCTGTGGATGGTCCGTTCGGTTACAGGGGCACTGCTGGCATTGTAGAAAATCGTGTCTTTGACGAGTTGGTTCATGAGGTCGGTGATGCCGGCTTCTATCACATGACCCTTCAGTTCCGCGATCATGGAGGGGCTGGCGCTGAAGAGATTGTACCGCGCCGTGCCGGATGACTTGGCCTGATAGGTCTTGACCGTCCCGTCCCAGCGTTCGAGCTCCAAGGTGAGATGGGTTCCGTAGTCGTAGTGGAAGTCCATCACCGGGGCGAGGAGAAACATGGAGGTGCCGATCGCAAACCCTTTCCAGGCGGCTTCGCCGGGATGTGAGTCGATGGCGTCGTCGATGGTCAGATGGGCGGTGATCGCTTTCTCATTGTCGGCCGGCGATCCCTGTTCGGCAAGGGAGAGATGGGAGAACAGATTGAGGCTTTGCAGGGAGCCGAGTAGCCGGCGATCCAGTTCAGTGGATGGATTTTGAGGCGCCCCATTCTGACTGACTTTTACCTGGTCGAGAATGAGCGGCACGCGCTCGGTGCTCGCAATGGAGGTTGGAGCGTTGTCGGCACCCGTGGCGGCGGAGGGCATGAGCTCGATCGACCTGGTACAGCCGCCGGAGAGAGCACTGCTGAGCACCAGCACGGCCATGATGCGTGAGGATGTTGTCTGTTTCATGATGTCCATCCCTTCCCCTTCGTCAGAAGTAAAACGAAAATCCGCCGAACGGCAAGCTGGAGTTGAGCCCCAAGTTGGGATAACGCGTGCCGGCATTTGAAATATGGTGAAACCGATAGCCAACGTTGAATGATGTCTGGGGCGTCAGGAAGAACGAGCAGCCGAATCCGGCGGTCAGAACGAAATTGAACCGCGAGGATTCTTCAGGGATCTTCCCGGCGAGGTCGGTCCAGAACGGGCCTCCGGCGAATTCCGTATAGGGACGAATGCGGTCATGGGCCACGAATGTGTACTTGATCTTGGGTGTAAAGCCCATCCCGTGCGTCAAGAACGGCTCCTGAAACTGGATGTAGACGACTTCGGCCCCCATTGAGACTTGTCCGCGATACCAGCTGTCACCCATCGGATCGGTCACGGTCATCATCCAGGACGGCATGAAGGCGACGCCTTGCTGCTTGGTCGTGTGAGCATCCGTGAGCCGGTGGGGGAGAAGGTAGCCCGCGGAGAGTCCGACTTCCTGGGTGCCGACAGTGATCTGAGGAGCCATGGATTCCGTCGCGTATACCGGAGTGGTGATGGCGCCGGCTATAAGGAGCAACCAAAGGGCACGCAGCAGCAAGATCTCACCTTCTTCTACATGTGTACGTCAGTATCTTGTCGGTTGTGCAAGGGTGAAACTTGATGCAATCGCTGTGACGATCCTACGGTAGCAGAGCCTTTGTATCTGTCCAGAAAGATCTGAGAAATGTCAGTGAAGGCGGAACGCAGGGCGTGGCTACGGATGTGAAATAGATTGACGAAGCTCGGCGAGCAGTGTGCGGTCCCCGGCGAGTTCCGGGAGCTGATAGTGCTGGTCGAGCGACACGACGCGTTCGAGACAGCGAATCGCCGACGGGGAATTCCGTTCACGAACATAGAGCGCGGCCAGCAGCCGGAGGACGGCCGCTTCTCCGGGCGCGTTGCCGAGTTTGATGAAATGCTCCGAGGCATTGTTCAGACATTTCTCCGCCTGACGCAAGGCGCCGGAGTCGAGGAAGGTGTTGCCGAGTTGGCTGTAGGTCAGCGCCAGCCCCTCTTCATTGCCGATGCGGCGGTGGCATTCCAGAGCCTCCGTGAAGTGGACGATGGCCTGATCCCAGTGGGCCTGCCGCGCCTCTTCCATGCCGAGGTTGTGATACAGAATCCCGAGCGCGCGGTCATCGTGGAGCGGTGTCAGCAGGTCGAGGGCTTCAAGGTAGTAGGGGCGGGATTTTTCAGGACGGCCGGCGCCGATATGGAGATTGCCCAGATTCACCAGTGTGTGAGCGACGGCCTGTTGGTCCTGTTCCGTCCGCTGGATCGCGAGCACTTCCCGGTAGCAGGCCTCCGCCTTTTCAAAATCCCCTGACAGGGCGCAGACATTTCCGAGATTGCCGAGCGAAGCCGAGAGCGCGCGGGGATTGTCGCCGAGACGATCGTCCGTCACGGCTTGTTCGTAGGCATCTTTGGCTTGAGCCAGCTGCCCGCGGTGGAGGAAAATCCTGGCGCGGTGTTTGTCGTCGTCTGACATGCGATGGCTCTTGAGAGGGATCGGGAAGTTTGCTACCGTGCGATCGTACGTATGGCACATACCCATTGCAGACGATGCGGTCGCGAATACATCTATCACTGCTGTGATGGGCCGGTCTGCATGCCCTGTCCTCATTGCGGCTTCGACGAAGCCGATCCGGAGCCGCCTTCAGCATGCACCCCTCAGCCGACGGCCTCCGAGCCTTCCTGACTCAGCACCCTCCTGCTAGTCGCCGCCTTTCGGCGTGTCTTTTCTGAATTCGACGACAATGTCGTCTTCCTCGTCCAAGCCGAGTCCACCGCGAAACGACTCCAGAAGTTCGGTGACATAGTCGAGGTGCTGTTGATCTTTCCCGTCGCGCGAAGCCAGGTAGGATTCAGAGAGCCGCAGCCCGGTCTGAAAGTGGTGCGCGATCGTTTGTTCTGTCACCTGTTGCCAGGTGATGTAGATGCAGAAGGCTTGAAAGGAATGGGCCTGCGGATAGCGGGTCGCCAGCGAGAGTAATCCTTCATAGGCCTCCCGCGCTGTCGCGCCTGCGTTGGACGAAAAAATGGCTTCCAACTCAGCGGCGGTCTCCCAGTCGGATCCGAGCTCGGATTCTGCTTGTCGGAACGTATCTTGTGCTGCTAATGCGGCGTCAAATTGCATGGAGAATATCAACCTCGGTTAAGCATCTTGTCATAGTCGGCATGTGTCCCGATCCAGACCCATTGGATTCCGTCCGGAACATCCAATCCGAGCGCCCGATAGTGATCGCCGACTCGTGCCGACCACAATTCTCCGATACGTTTCAGGTGCAACGATGGATGCCGGGGATTTTCTTTCAGGAGCGCAAAATTCTTGCGCTGCCAGGGCGCGAGCGTCTTCGGGGAGAGCATGATACGCAGTCCAGAACCGTGACGAGGCGTAATGCTTCACAGAGGCCGTGAGTTGCCTTGCTTGAATTCGGTGCGCGCTTCCGCAATCAGGGGGGCCAGCTTGCCGGACTTGAGATCGGTCTCGATCTGCTGGTCCCACACACGAGCATCGAACTCAAGGAACCAGGCCCTGAATTCCGCCAGATCCTTGGGCGGAAGATTCAACACCCGTTGTTCAAGCTGTTCAACTTCACTCATGGTCTGCCTCCTTAGCTACGCGGCATTGTACATCAGTCTGATACATTTCGCCCAGTCTTCTTCTGCAAACGATGGGGGCAGGGTCGGTGGAAAACGCCATTTTCAACTGAACAGCCGCATCCCAGTCAGAGCCCAGTTCAGCTTCGGCTAGTCGGTGTTCAGTTTCTGCTCTTGGCCTTTGTAGACGCGGAAGCCTTGAAGTAAGTCTTCCTGAGCTTCATCCAGGGGTTGGATTTTCACGGGAGCTTGCTGCGGATATCCGCTTTCGCGGTCTCCCAATCAATGAATTGCGACGTTCCCTCGGCGACATGCCGGTGGCGTTCGTCGAGAATGCCTTTGGGCCAGGATCGCTGGCGAGCGATGCGGTCCTGACCGAACGACCGGTCGATTTTAACGGGAAGCCCGGCGGACGGGGAACCGCGCCGTGCTTATCCGCAATGGCCTATGCCGCCTTTTTTGCGGCGATTTGCTCGTAGAGGGGATAGAGGAGTTCTTCTTCCCGGCGGATCCGGCTGAGCAGTTTGGCCTGCAGCAGGCCAAATTGCTTCGATAGATCGTGGTCTGTTCCGCCCTGGTCCCATTTCTTGAAGAAGCCGATCGCCACTTTCGATGTTTCGGCCATGTCTCTGGCAAATGTGTCCAGAGTTTCTTTGATGGCGGGATTCTTCGTTGCGGCTGTGTGCAGCACCGGGTACAGTTCGAGATCTTCCTTGCGCAGGTGATCCAGCAGAGTCGCTCGTGCCGAACGCAAGAGTTCCCTTGTTTCCAGCGTGGCGAAGCCATTGATTTTTGCCAACTGTAAAATCGAGAGCAGGTGGATGTGATGTTCCTTCAATTCCTGAATGAGTCCGGCCATGATCAAGCCCCCATGATATGAGAATAGAATTCGACAGGGCCTTATCGGACGGGGGAGGAGAAGTCTTTAGGTGTCTTGTCTTGAATGACAGCTGGCAATGGTCGAGAAAAGGCTGGTTGTCGCTTTGCGGCAACGGCAGTGGTCTCACCTATGTAATTAATTGAATGAGGAAGGGCAAGGGCCTGGTGCGTTTACTTTCTTCCCTCCCGCTCTGTAGACTGCCCTCATTATTGCAATGAGTACTGAGAAACCAGCTTTCCCTTCAGCGGTAGAACCTGTCTCAACTGATCCGGTCGATCAGGTCATCCGCTATCACATTCAGACGAAGCATCACTTCAATCGCTATGCCCGGTCGATGGGGTTTCTGGATTGGGCGAATCAGCCTGATCCCTTTCGGCGCTTCACCGGAGCGGAGCTGATTCCGCTGCCTTTATTGAAGCCGGATGAGGAGCCCCTCTCGCCGGCCTATGACGCGATCTATCAGCCTGAAGCTGTCGCCTGTCAGCCTGTCAGCCTGCGGGCACTCTCACGTTTTTTTGAGCTTGCTCTGGCTTTGTCGGCCTGGAAGAAAGGCGGGGAGACGGAATGGGCGCTGCGGAGCAATCCCTCCTCAGGCAATCTGCATCCGACGGAAGGCTATGTGGTCCTTCCACAGATCGATGGACTCGACATGCAGCCGGGGCTCTATCACTACGCGCCGAAGGAGCATGGGCTGGAGCGGCGGGCGGCATTTCCGGCTGAGCTGATCGCGCGGCTGCTTGCTCCCTTTCCCCCGGGCGCGCTGCTGTTCGGTCTCTCGTCGGTGCATTGGCGGGAAGCCTGGAAGTATGGCGAGCGGGCGTTTCGCTACTGCAATCATGA
>JACOEJ010000039.1:0-1739 GCA_024998645.1 Nitrospira sp. | reverse complement strand
CGGACCGTGGTATGGCAAGGCGAATAAGTTAAGCGGCGAGCATGGCGTGCATTGGGACGCGATCGATCAAGTAGCCGATGCCTCATGGAAATTATCCAATGAACCGCAGGCATTGTCCGGCTCTCGGTCTCTCGCGAACGACGCGTCACGAGTGACGCATGACGCCGGGCCTCCGGCCGGGCAAATCATCCGTCAACGGCGAAGTGCGGTGTCGTTTGACGGACGGACGGCGATTTCATCGGCGGTATTCTTTCGCATGCTGCAACGGGTCATGCCGCGCGCCGAGCGTCCTCAATTGGAGCGGCCGATGCCCTGGGATCTGTGGCCTCACGCTCCGGCGATTCATTTGATGATCTTTGTGCATCGCGTCGAGGGGCTCACGCCGGGCCTCTATGTCCTGGTGCGGGATCGGGCGAAGCTCTCACTGGTTCAGCAGTCGCTCAATCCGGAACTGGTCTGGACGCAGCCGCCGGGATGCCCTGAAGATCTCCCGCTCTATTGGTTGTTGGAAGGCGATGCCAAACGTGCGGCGGCGCAGGTGAGTTGCCATCAGGAGATCGCCGCAGACAGCGCGTTTTCGCTGGGCATGTTGGCTGAATTCGAAGGGCGCTTGCGTCAGGCGGGTGCCTGGTTTTATCCTCGGCTGTTCTGGGAGGCCGGCTTACTCGGTCAGGTACTATATCTGGAGGCGGAAGCAGCCGGGGTGCGTGGAACCGGGATCGGCTGTTTCTTCGACGACCCGGTTCATGAGATGCTGGGGGTGCAGGGTTTGTCTTTCCAATCGCTCTATCATTTTACGATCGGCGGGCCGGTGGAAGACCGCCGCATGATGACGTTGCCGCCCTATCACCATCTTCATCGATAGTGAGCGATAGTCTGCAAAACCAATAGCTTGGACGGAAGTCATTCATGTTTAAGATTAAGAAAAAAGTCGAGAAGCCGAAGCTGCCGGTCCTCTATAACGTCATCGAGGACTATTCGGAATTCGATGCGCCGGGAAATGTCACGGCCTGCGCGACGACGCTTCCGGAAGATCTGCCGGGCCACGCCAGGATTCTGTCCGAAAGCTATGGAGTGCCGTTGGCGACGATGACGGAGTTGCTCGTCCAGGGTGGAGTCTACGTCTATCCAGCCGAGGGCGGGCTTCTGACCCGCGGGCTCTTTGCCTGTGTGATCGATCCGACGGGCATGCTGCCGAAACGGACGTTCGTGTTGGATCTGATGCAGTTTGCCGAGACGGAGCATCTGGCCCGGGCACGATCACTCCCGATGGCTGAGGCGGCCTATGAGATCTTCCATCGCACGTTGCCGGATGAGCTGAAAGAAAAGCTGGAGCAGAAAAATCTGGGGTTGGACTATCGCATGATCGATCGGGCCGTGGCCAAGGGCGGCGATATCAAGTATATCGACTTCCGTAAGGATTGGTCGCCGCACTTCAAACGGCTCTGCATCATGCCGGACGGCCGGCTCGTCGAGACGGGCGGGCTGGAGGAGTTTGCGCAGTTGCATGGGATCACGGTGGCGCAGGCTAAGCAGCTGATCGAAGAGGGCGGCACGCTGGAAGTCGGCGCGGAAGTGCTGGCCTGCCAGATTGTGAACGGCCAGTCGTCGGTGGCGCGGTTTGCTGCGAAGAATTACGTGAAGGCGAAGGATCTGGCTGCATCCAAGGGGATTCACATCCTGGATGCATTGAGCGAGGTGGCCTACAACGATCCCGTGATGATGCGTGGGCTTGTACG
>JACOEJ010000038.1:28887-32447 GCA_024998645.1 Nitrospira sp. | reverse complement strand
GCGTGTCGATGCCGGTCGGATTCAAGAACGGCACCGAAGGCAGCCTGCAAGTCGCGGTGAACGCCATGACCTCGGCCCGCACACCGCATCACTTCGTCGGCATCAACGCCGAAGGACAGACCTCGATTATCCGGACCGCCGGCAATCCGGACCGGCACATCGTGCTCCGCGGCGGCGGAGGCAAAACCAATTACGAAGCGGAGCATGTCGCCAAAGCCGAAGCGGCGGTCGCCGGCGAAGGGATCGCCCGCTCGATTATGATCGACTGCTCCCACGACAACTCTAACAAAGACCATAAGCGCCAGAGTCTCGTTGCCCGCGACGTGCTCCGCCAGTTCCGCGAAGGCCGTCACTCAATTATGGGCTTGATGCTCGAAAGCAATCTCAACCCCGGCAAACAGTCCTGGAAACAAGGCGTCACGCTCGCACACGGCGTCTCCATCACCGATGCCTGCCTCGGCTGGGAGGAAACCGCCGCGCTCCTGAACGAGCTAGCCGACTCCGTCGCAGCCAAGCCGGCCTAGGCTTATCACCTATCACACCCTTCTTGGCCACCAGGCTCCTCGGATAGGATTGGCGCTCCATGCTCATCGACACACATACACACCTCGACGACGCCCGGTACAACGATGACCGCGAAGCGATGATCGCGCGAGCGCGGGAAGCGGGCGTAGACAATTTCATTACCATCGGCTGCGACCTTGCCACGAGCCAATCCGCGGTTGCGCTTGCCGATCAGCACGATTTCGTCTATGCCTCGATCGGCGTGCATCCACACGAGGTAAAGCACATTCAAGACACCTGGTACGACGCATTCCGCCGGCTGGCCAAGAATAAGAAAGTCGTAGCCTATGGCGAGATCGGGTTGGACTACCACTACAACCATTCAGCGCCGAAGGAACAGCGCGACCGGTTTCGCGAGCAGATTCAGCTCGCGCACGAACTCCGGCTGCCCGTGATCATTCATACGCGGGAGGCCGACGCGGATACGGTGGCGATTTTGCAGGAAGAGAAGGCAGCGGAAATCGGCGGGGTGTTTCACTGCTTTTCCGGGGATGCGGCACTCGCGAAGAATGCGCTCGATCTTGGATTCTACCTGTCGTTCTCCGGCATTCTGACGTTCCCAAATGCCGCTGCGCTAAGGGACATTGCGAAGACTGTTCCGCTGGATCGACTCTTGATCGAAACCGACTGTCCCTATCTCACGCCGGTCCCCTATCGCGGGAAGCGCAACGAACCGGCCTACGTCACGCATGTCGCGCAACAGCTGGCGACCGTTCGCGCCGATGAAGCCGGCATGTCGCCCGAGAAAATTGCCCTCGCCACCACCCGTAACGCCAAGCGCCTGTTCAAAATCGCTTAAGCTGACGGTTTCGTTCACGGACTGCCTTCGGCAGTTTCCTCGGATTGCCCTTCTTCTCCGATCCCCGTCGGGGTCGCTCATCCTCCCCTGAATCCAATTCTTTGCCCTGGATCGGGCCTGATGACAGTCCGCTCGCGGCTAATTTGCTTATGAATAACTGCGCGGTCATCACCGTCGCGCCATGCGCACGGGCCGTGGCCACGATCTCATGATCCGAGCTCACCACGGCGCAATCCGATCCATACTCGCGCGCAAGCCGCTGGATAACCTGATCGGCCTTCTCACCCCGCCGGGAGAAGATCACCTGAACGCCGGCCCGATGTTCGCGATGCTCAACAGGATACCCCTGCTGCCAGCCGTCGAACACGACCGTCAGCGGATGGCCTTTACGATGCCGATAGGCAGCCAGATCGTGCAATAACGACTCCCGGGCCATCTCCGACTTCGCTGCGGACTGAGCCCCAAGCAGGTTATAGCCATCGATGATAAGATGGGTTGCCATAGCGATCACGCTACCGGTCGACTTTCCTCTCTGTCAATGCCGGAATGGAACAGGCGCAAGTGCTTGACAACTGATGGAACATCTGAGAAAAGTTTTTATCCCCTACAATTGATATAGGCACATGCGATTACGATCTTGGCAGGCTTTCTCATTCCCCCTCTCCATCGTATCCCTGTGTCTGCTCGGACTCACCGTAGTCTTCCTGACCGCAGGACTCGACAGTGCGTTTGCCGCCGCATCTGACTCCCGCTCTCATCGCCCCCACAAGAGCAAGGCTAAAGGCACTCCCGCCTCGATGATGCCGGCCACAGTGCAGAATTTTCGCGTGTTCTCCACCCCTGAGCGAACCAGGCTCGTGCTCGATCTGGATCGACACACGAAGGTGACCGAACTCAAATCGGCGGACTCGGATGACGTGGTCATTTGGCTGCCCCATGCAACGATGAGCCGGTCGGCCAGAAACAGACTCGATCGCGGAATCATTCCGGCCCCGTTTCAGATTTCACAGACTACCGCGGGCGCCGTCACGGTGGCCTTGCCGACACACGCCATCCGCCGCTACAAACAATTCTCCCTCGAGAATCCTGCACGGCTGGTAGTGGATGTGATCCCGGGCATTGCCGTTCCAGACGCCCCCCCGTCGAATCAGACTCCGCCCACGCCACCATCCGCGACCCCCTTCGAGCCGCCGCCGCAACCGACGATTCCCCAGGCGAAGTCGTTCAAGACCATCGTGCTCGATCCCGGTCACGGCGGGAAAGATCCCGGTGCGCGGGGCCTGCGCGGCACGGAGGAAAAAGACATTACGCTGAAAGTGGCCTTGCGGCTGCGCGACCTGCTCAGTAAACAGCCGGGCGTGCGGGTGTTGATGACACGCGACCAGGATGTCTTCGTCGAACTTGAAGAGCGGGCAAAGTTCGCTAACCGCCAAGATGCCGACCTCTTCGTCTCCATCCACGTCAATTCCCACCCCTCCCGGTCCGTCAAAGGCATCGAGATTTACCACTTTGGAGAAGCCAAAGATCAGCGGGCCCTGGAAGTCGCCGCCCGAGAAAACGGCACCCCTTTGAGCAGTACCGGCGTGGGCTGGGAATACCTGGTAGCTGATTTGCTCACGGCGAAAAAGATTGAAGAATCGCTCGAACTGGCCTGGACCGCCAAGGAATCTCTGGTGACCCATATGAACGGCCACTATACGGTCACCGATCACGGGGTGAAGACCGCGCCGTTTTATGTCCTCCGCTATACCAGCATGCCCAGTATCCTGGCTGAAATCGCCTATATCTCCAATCCGTCCGAAGAAGACTTACTGCGCAAGAACGTATTCATCCGCGACGTAGCCGACTCGCTGCTGAACGGCGTGAAATCATTCCTGGCCACCGGCAAGCCGACCGCGCGGTAAGACACTGATCCAACCGGCTACAATAATACTCAACGTGCGCTTAGACCATGGATGCGATTTTCCGTTTAATCTAGAAGCAGTATAATTTCAGGATGCTCAAACAGGCCGTCCAGCAAGGCCGCAGCGAGTGAAGTGGCGAGGCGTACGCTTCGGTACGTTGAGCCGCTGAGCGACGCGAGAACGCCGCTGGCGGACTGTTTCAGTATCCTGGCACTCCCGGCACACTATGCCGACAATTAAACTCACACTCGAATATGAGGGGACGCACTACGCCGGTTGGCAGCGTCAACTCA